>JASFTA010000438.1:0-3263 GCA_050114115.1 Desulfobacterales bacterium
AACCGCGGAAGAAATCGACTATGCCCTCGAAACGGGTATTTTCATGCTGAACGTGGAGTCACCCGGAGAACTGGAGCTGATCGACCAGCGGGCCCGCCGCTTGAAGGTCAAGGCCCCTGTGGCCGTACGCGTCAACCCCGACGTGGATCCCAAGACCCATCCCTATATCTCCACCGGCTTGAAGAAAAACAAATTCGGCATGGACCGCGAGACCGCGCTTGCGGTCTACCGGGCGGCCAAGGCCATGGCGCACATCGAGGTGCGGGGCATCGATTGCCATATCGGCTCCCAGATCACTTCGGCCGAACCGTTTCGGGACGCCCTTCTGCGCCTCAAGGGCCTGATTGACGAACTGGCCGCCGAGGACATCCGCATCGATGTGGTGGACGTGGGCGGCGGCTTGGGAATCACTTACCACGAGGAGCAGCCGCCGGCGCCCAGTGAATACGGACAGGCCATCCGCGAAGGACTGGCCGGCCTGGAAGCCCGCATCGTCCTCGAGCCCGGCCGTGTGATCGTGGGCAATGCCGGCGTGCTCATAAGCCGGGTGCTCTATCGCAAAGCCGGTCAGACCAAGGATTTCATCGTGGTCGATGCCGGCATGAACGACCTGCTGCGGCCCTCCCTCTACGACGCGTTTCACGATGTCCGACCGGTGGACGAGGCCCGCCGGGGTGTTGCCGTATCGGCCGACGTGGTCGGTCCTATATGCGAGACCGGTGATTTCCTGTCGCGCGACCGCCAGGTGCCGGATGTCGATCCGGGTCAGCTCGTGGCCGTAATGAGCGCCGGGGCTTATGGATTTACCATGTCGTCCAATTACTGCTCCCGCCGGCGTGTGGCCGAAGTCATGGTCCGGGGCGACGCCTTCGAGGTGATCCGCCGCCGCCAGTCCTACGATGACCTGATTGCCGGTGAAACGATCCCGGCTTTTTTACAGGAGGATCTTGCCTGATGAAACCCATCGCCTTCACCAAAATGAACGGCAGCGGCAACGACTTTGTGATTATCGACAACCGCGCGGCGGTGGCGCCGCCGGAGCTACCCGCTTTTATCCGGGGCGTCTGCCGGCGTAAACTCGCGGTGGGAGCCGACGGGTTGATTCTGATCGAAGATGATCTCGACCACGACTTCAAGTGGCAGTTCTTCAACGCCGACGGCAGCCGGGCGGAGATGTGCGGCAACGGGGCCCGCTGCGCGGCGCGCTTTGCGTTCGTGAACGGCATCGCCGGTGCGCGCATGACGTTTGCCACCGATGCCGGCACCATCGCGGCCGAGGTGCTCGGTGAAGACGTCAAGATCCGCATGACCGATCCTTGCGATTTGGTGAACGATGACACGCTGGCCCTCACAACCGGTGTGCAACCGGTGAGCAGCATCAACACCGGTGTGCCGCACGTGATCGTCGAAACCGATGATCTCGAAGCGGTTCCGGTCGTGGAACTGGGCCGCGAGATACGTCATCATGAGCATTACGCCCCGGCCGGGACCAACGTCAACTTCATGGCCATCCGGCAGCCGGGCGCTATCGCCGTGCGCACCTATGAACGCGGGGTGGAGGACGAAACCCTGGCCTGCGGCACCGGCTGCGTGGCCGCGGCGCTGATTGCCGCCGTGCGGTATGACTGGGCAAGTCCGATTGAGGTGACGACCCGCAGCGGCGGCGTTCTGACGATTCATTTCGAGCGCGAGGTATTGACCTTCGGTCCGGTCTATCTCGAAGGCGACGCCCGCATCGTCTATGCCGCGGAGTTGCAGGCGGACGCCCTTAAACCTTAACGGCCTCGAAAAAAGTCCGATATCGGCGTTACGCTTCAGCCCTCGTCATTGCGGCGTACGTTAAGTACGCCTCATTCCTCGGGCTTCGCAAGCCTTGATCTCGAACTTATTTCGAGGCCGTCCGAATCATGACTTTTTACGCAACCATCATATCAAAACGAAATGAACTTACCGGTTGGGATGGAGCACGCGCGCTTCCATTCCAAGACCTGATCCCATGTCTCATTCCCATGAACATACGGCTTTCATTTCGGTGGGCGCCAACCTGGGCGACAAAATGGGCAACTGCCGCTTCGGCATCGCCCGGCTGACCGAACTTGACGGGATTGCGGATGTGGTCACGTCGCCCTTTTATCGCACGGCCCCGGTCGATTATCTCGACCAGGATTGGTTTGTGAACGCCGCCGTGCGTTTTCAAACGACGCTGGACCCCCTGGAATTGCTGGAGCACATCGCTGTCATTCAAAAACAGGCCGGCCGCCAGGGCGACAAGATCCGTTTCGGGCCGCGGCGGCTGGATCTGGATATCATTTTTTTCGGCCAGCGCGTGATTCAGACCCCGCGACTGGAAATCCCGCACCCGCGCATGCATAAAAGACGCTTTGTGCTGCAACCCATCTGTGATATAGATCCGCATTTCAGGCACCCGGTAAAGGGGCAGAGCGTCCAGCGCCTGCTGGAAGGCTTGGACGACGATCAACAGGAGATCATGCGGATCGATGACTAAGTTATTAATTCTGGCCCTGGTGGGGTATGTCTTCTACCGCGCGCTGCGAAACTGGATCCACGGAAGCAGCCGCCCGGAGGTCGACCGGGGTAAGACCGCCGCCGGCGAGGTGGACGATGTCCTGATCCAGGACCCGGTCTGCCAGACCTATTTTGCCCGGCGCAACGGCGTTCACCTGCGCCATGACGGCCAGGATCTCTATTTCTGCAGTAATCGGTGCCGCGAGCGCTTTCTAGACGACAAAACGCCCCCGGAAGATCGCGCGGGCGAGGGTTGAATCCGGGCACGCGTAATTTTGGCAACCGGCCGACAGGGTTGGCTTGACATTCTTCAAGGAGGTTTGCGACGCATGAAATTTTTTATTGATACGGCCAATATCGATGAAATCAAGGATGCCCACAGCATGGGCATGGTGGACGGGGTGACCACCAACCCCACGCTGATTGCGCGCGAGGGGCGCGATTTAAAGACCGTGATAGCCGAAATCTGTGAAATTGTGAACGGCCCCATCAGTGCGGAAGTGATCAGCCTGGATACCGATGGGATGGTGGCCGAAGCCCGTGAACTGGCCAAGATTCACGCCAACGTCGTGGTCAAGATCCCCATGACCACCGACGGCCTCAAAGCCGTGCGCAGCCTGTCGGCCGAAGGCATCAAGACCAACGTGACCCTGGTCTTTTCGGCCCTGCAGGCGCTGATGGCCGCCAAGGCCGGCGCCACCTTCGTGAGCCCGTTTGTGGGGCGTCTGGACGACCTG
>JASFTA010000439.1:0-3258 GCA_050114115.1 Desulfobacterales bacterium
GCGGATTTCAATGCTGGTCGGCAGGCTGGCGCGGATCAGCGCTAGGCTTTCCGCCACCAGCGGTTCCAGCCGCTGGGTTTTTTGCAAGCCGACATCCTTGCGGCTGAAGGTCAGTATCTGTCTGACGAGCTCACGTGCGCGCTGACTGGCCTTGAGAACCTGGTCCAGGTTGTCGCGCACGGGATTCGACTCCGGGATGTCCATAAGGGCCATTTCGACAAAGCCCATGATCGCCGCCAACACATTGTTGAAGTCGTGGGCGATGCCCCCGGCCAGGGTTCCGATGGCTTCCATCTTCTGGGCCTGGAAAAGATCGGTCTGGAGCTTCTTTTTCTCGGCTTCGAATTCAATTCGCTCGCTGACGTCCATCATCGTGGTGATCAACAGGCGCTGGGCGACCAGGGGGACGGTCACCAGGGTGACATATTTCTGGTGGCCGCCTGCGGTATGCAGCGGGAGATTGGTCCATTCCAGGCGACCTTTCGCGCTCTGCCATGAAGGATTCGCGATTTGGGCAAGCTCCGCCAACAGGTCCGGACGCTTTAGGGCTTTCTGAATAAATTGTTCAAAGGTGGTCGTGTGGTCGAATTCCTGGCCGTAGATGCCGGCAAATCGCGAATTGGCGTAAATCAGGCGGCCGTCTTGCATGCGGCTGACCAGCAGCCCCACGGGCAAACTGCCGGCGACCGCTTCGATGAAGGCATTGCGCTCCTTCAGTGAAGCCAGGGCAGCGTTTCTCTCCGCCAGGATTTCATCGAAGTCGTTTTTGATCAGGTCGATGGCGTCGAAGACGGGGCGCAGGCCGTGATCCGGTTCGATTTCAATGGGCCGCCGGGTGGCTTCGGTGTCCCAGCTGACCTGCCCCAGATAGTGCAGGAGTTCTTCGACATGACGATTCGCATTCGATGTGTCGGAGATATCGCGGCCACGGTCTGCGGCCGGCGCAGTCTCCGTTGTGGGTGCGCTATCCGAGCGGGATTGCCGGACGTAGTCCCGTGCGGCCTTTCGATCACGGACCACCGCCACGTCGAAATCAACGAAGTGCCGGGCCACATTGATGGCTGCCCGAATATGGGGGCGGGCCCCATGGAACACGTAGGCTAAAAATGGGTGATCCCGATGCCAGGCGCGGATGTGATCGTAATAGCGGCGCCGGGCCTTGAGCGTGGCCCGCCTGAGTGCGGTCACATCGGCAATATAATAGTAGTGCTCGTCCTCGAGGTCGCATTGTGGAAAGATCTCGGCATGCCGTTCGAAAATCGGGGCCACGTGGTAATCTTCCAGTGCGCCGATTGAGGTAACCATCAGCAGACCCTTCGCGGGATTTTCAAACTGGATGGTGAAGTGGTCGTCGAAAACGAATTCCCAATGCTTGCCGCTGGTCTGCGGTTCGATGGCGCCGGGCGCGATTTCCAGCGGCACCGTCTCGTCGGTGATCGGGTTCGTTGCCAGGAGGCGCCGGGCCAGACCAACGGCCGCCTCATAGGATGTGGCGATATGGATTTTGAAAGGATAGATCCGCAGACGGCTGGCGAGTTTGATGCTTAGACGGTAAAACGGAGAGACATTGAAGAAAATGATGCCGGCCAGATGTTCATTTTGCGTAAAATGGCGGATGAAATGTTTGCGGATTTCAGCGGAGGACGAACGCGTAAAGGCCAGGTTGGAAACGTGCACGAAGCTGCGCCCCGCCCCCAATTGCTGCTCCATAGCGGTCTGCATGGTCTGCAGCACATGCTGCACATCCTGCAGATGGGGGGTGCCCGACGGTTCGCTGAGCAGAATGCGCTCGCCGATAATCACGAAATCGTGGGCATAGTCGGCATGCGCTCCCCGGTAGCGCCAGGCAGGATTCCGTTGGACGGGCAGACCTAGTTCCGGGCAGGTGTCGCCGAGCTGGGCGCTGGAACGAATCGCGGTGGTTGATGGCATAATGGCTGGTAAGCCTCCCTGCTCTGCGGTTCAAGAACGAATTTATGGCGTTTGGTTTGCAAAACCCATTTCCATAAATACCGGTTGGCGCCAAAGCTGTCAAAGCCGCCTCTCATGGGCCGTTTTGCTAAACCGTCCCAAGATCGTTCCAGTGATGATTTGGGGGTGTGCCGGCTACCGTAAGACCATCCTCCATCATGGCGGTGCCGGGGGACACGAAACCAGCCTGACCGGCACGTCAGGTGGAAATGCGGCCGTGGCCGTCAGGGTCTGGTTGCGTCAGGATGGCGTTTGGTGGCCATCAGGTGCGGATTGACCCGGGTAATCCCGCCGGGGGCGGGACGGGCGGATCAGGACGACGGTCACGATGGGCACCACCAGGGCCAGGACGGCCACGGTGATCAACAGGGGCCCCAAGGCATCGTACTCACCGCGCGTTATGACGAAAACCTGGTTCAGGTAGCGGGTGCCGAGGTGACTGGCCGATAGGGCCAGATTGGTAAAGGCGGCCATCACGGCAAAATAAGTAGCCTTCTGACGTGCCGGGGCCTCCCTGGCAATCCAGGCCAGCATGGGGATCATGGCCACCTGGCCCATGGGGGCGTCCGCCATGGTGTCGATGATTGCAATCGTCCGGGCGCCGAACCCGAAATGCGCCTGGGTCCATTCGTGCAGGCCGTAGAACATGCCGACGAAGGGCAGCATCATGACGGTGCTGTAGATTGCCAGGAACACCACCACATAGGGCAATGAACGCCGCCCCATCCACCCCCGCAAGGCCAGCATGCCCACAATGGTCAGGATGGCCGAAACCTGGCGCAGGGTTCCGAAAAAGGCCTCGTCGAATCCCAGTGCGTCGATTTGCCACCAGCCGGCGCCGGCACCGGCCGTGGGCATGGCCCGGAAGACGAAAATAATCGCGGCGATGCCGATGATCTCACGGCGTTTGCCCGGGTCCAGACCGGTCAGAACCTGGCGCATGAGGTAGACAATGATGCCCAGGGAGCCGAGGAAGATCATTTCTTCCTTCCACGGCAGGTCCGAAAGGCCCACGGCTAGCGATACGGCCACAAAGCCCGCGCTGCCCCAGAGAATATGCGGGTTGACCCGGACATCCGGTGAGGAAACCGAATCCGTGCCGTTCGGGGGCTTTTCCGCCCGTCCGCGCCGCCGCATCCAGGCCGCCAGGAGCACCCCGGTAACGGAAATCATCGGGATCACCAGCGATAGCTGGTACATGACGGTGTAGGACAGGGTTGTGGCCAGCCATCCACCGGTACCCGCCACGACGGCGCTGCCGCCGATGATCGCCACGCGTCCCAGGGT
>JASFTA010000440.1:0-3251 GCA_050114115.1 Desulfobacterales bacterium
CATGGAGTCTCATGATAAATTCGTGGACATCATCATTACCGATAAGCGGGTGATCTATAAGATTTGACGCGCTCGCTTGGCAGCGCGGCCTGTCATCCCATGAGCGACGGGCCCGTTATGGCCGTCGGTCTGGCAATGAGGCGCGACATCGGAAAAAGCCCTAAAAGCCATGATGTCTGTACCAGCCCTATCCGTGGGGGCTCAAATCCTTGGCCAAGGCATGCAGATTGGGCTCCTCACCCACGGCGATCAAGGTGTCGCCGGCCGTGATGAGCGCTTCAAACGATGGATTGAACAGCATTTCGCCCGTTGCTTTCTCGATGGCGATCACAATCAGATTGTAGCGCTGGCGAATGCCAGAGTCTTTGAGGGTTAGATTGGCCAGGCCGGAATCGTTGCTGACGGGAAGTTCCTCCATGAGGATGTCCTTACGCTTGGTGCTCAAGGCAAAGTCAAGAAAACTCGTGACTTTGGGGCGCAGTATCCTCTGCGCCAAGCGCATGGCCCCCATCTCGTAAGGGCTCTCCACCGTTGTCGCCCCGGCGGCCTTGAGTTTGGCTTTGGCGCGTTCATCGCCGGCGCGCGCAATGATGTCAAGATCGGAATTCAGCTGCCGCGCGGTGAGGACCAAGAAAACGTTGTCGGTGTCCGTGGCCAGGACGGAAACCAGGCCTTTGGCCCTTTCAATGCCGGCCTTGATCAGCGTGGCTTCCTCCGTGGCGTCCCCCTCGATAAAAAGCACACCGTCTTCGGCTATCGCCGCAGCAAGATCGGGGTTATTGTCGACCACCACGAGGTTGGCAATTTTGCGATGAAGCTTGCGTACCAGAACGCGGCCGATCCGGCCATAGCCGCAAATGATATAGTGGCCTTTAAGTCGTTTGAGTTTTTGATCCAATCTTCTTCTCCCCATGATACGCCGGATTTGCCCTTCGACCATGAACTGCACGACCGCCCCGGCGACATACACACTGAAGCCAACGCCCGTCAGCACAATAACAATCGTGAAAATACGGCCGACTTGATCAACCTGGCGCACTTCGCCGAAACCGACGGTCGATACGGTGATGACGGTCATATAGAGGGCGTCCATGAAACTCCAGCCCTCGACCACCATATAGCCGAAGGTGCCGATGACAAGAATGATAAACGCCAGGGTCAACGATATGATCAGATGCCTTGTACTGGTCATGAATGCACTCGCAATGCTTACGGCAAATAAGCTTGTTCAATAGGTTAAAGGCCTGTAAAAAATCAACGGGTATTTTATGACCGCTAATTTTATGGTGGATCCCCCGGGAGATCTCCTCGCTACGGTGTCGCTTGACGAACATAGGGGCGACTGTTAAAGGAAAAAACAACATGTCGTGGGATGATGTCAAATATGCTCGCCGACGGGAGGAAATGGTCAGGCGCCAGATCGAAGCGCGCAATATAACTGATCCCGCGGTGTTGGCTGCTATGCGTAAAGTCCCGCGACATCTTTTCGTCAGTGAAGCCCTGCGGCATAAAGCCTACGAGGACTATCCCCTGCCGATTGGAGAACAGCAGACCATATCCCAGCCTTTTATCGTTGCGGAAATGTCGCAGGCCCTTGATCTCGGCCCCAGCGATCGCGTGCTCGAAATTGGCACCGGTTCCGGTTACCAGGCAGCTATTCTGGCCGAAATTGCCTATCGTGTTTACACCATCGAACGCCTGCACCCGCTTTATATCCAGGCACGCCGTCTGTTCGACCAGTTGCAGTACCATAATATCGTAACGCGCTATTCGGATGGCACCACGGGTTGGCGTGCGCAAAGCCCTTTTGATGCCATCATCGTCACGGCCGGTGCCCCGCAAGCACCGGAAAGCCTCATTGATCAACTTGCCATTGGTGGGCGCATGGTAATCCCGGTCGGCGATCAATATGCCCAGGATCTGATCAAAATCATAAAAGATCGGCGGGGCGTTCGCCATTTTAGCTTGGGTGGGTGCCGTTTTGTGAAACTTATCGGCGAAGAGGGCTGGAGGGCCGGCTAGCCAACGGTGCGGGGTTTAACGGCCAAATGCCACAGGGGAATAAAGGGTTAGAGCCCATTCGGAATGGTTAGATGCTGGCCGATATTGAATGCCGATGGAATGGTTGCATGCAGGTAATCTTGGAAGACACGCGCCAGGGGTGACGTGGTGCGGCGCTTATCCCGAACCAAATAGAATTTTCGCTTTAGATCAAGACCTTCAACATTCAGGGCCCTCACGGTGCCCGCACGCAAGTCCTCCTTGACGGCCAACATGGACAGTATGGATACCCCCAGGCCGCTTTTAATTCCCTGTAAAACGGCCGTCGTGCTGCCCATCTCCGCCACCACGTTGAGATCCTTTACGCTAGCGCCGATTTCGCGAAGCCCTTGCTCAAAGGCCTTTTGGGTACCGGAACCCGATTCGCGCAAAATAAAGGGTTCTGTGCACATATCATCCACATGCACGGAAGCGACCTTGTCCCAGGGATGCCCGCGTGCGACGACCAAGCGCATCGTATCGGTGGCAATGGCCCGGAAATGAAGGTCGCGATCATCATACCGGGCACCAATCAAGGCCAGTTCAACTTCGCCCCCAAGGATCTTGTGGATGATTTCCTGGGAATCGCCCACCATCAATTTCAAACGAATTTGCGCATAACGCTTTTGGAAACCACCGAGCATTGATGGCAAAAGGTAATTGCCGGGAATCGTGCTGCCACCGATCGCCAGTTCACCGCGGTAACGGCCGTGATAGTCGGCCAGGGCATTTTCGACTTCCTGGCGCAGTGCTAAAAATCGCTTCGCATAACGATACAATAATCTTCCACTCGGCGTTGGGAGGACCTGCTTGGGCAAACGCTCAATCAGCACACAGTCGAAATGCTGCTCAAGGCTTTTGATGTGGCTGCTGACGGTCGGTTGGCTCAGATGGACGGCGTGCGCTGCGTGGGAAAAGCTCTGCAGCTCAATGACTTTGCAGAAAATTTGAAGCTGCCATAAATCCATCAGCGTGATTGGTCTAAAGCGGCAAACTTCCGTTGCAGTTGTTGATTGACAATTTTGGGAACCATCCCTTTTATATTACCGCCGAAGCGAGCGGCTTCTTTGATAATCGAGGAGCTGGTAAAGATCCACCGCAATCCGGTCATTAAGAAAACGGTCTGGATTTCACGATCCAAGCGGCGATTCATGAGGGCCATCTGGAATTCATACTCGAAATCCGATACGGCGCGCATCCCCCTCAGGATG
>JASFTA010000441.1:0-3239 GCA_050114115.1 Desulfobacterales bacterium
TAAGTTTAAGTCGTGTGGTTAAACCAGCAGCATGGCTGCCGGTCGTTGGGGCAAAACCTTTCTTTTACACCTCCCTTCCTCTTCATAATGTGGAAAGCTATTCTCTCCGGTGGTTCATATTTTAGAACTAACGGGGTCGCCCCCGAATTGATCCTGCTGGGTGCTGGTTCCGGCCTGGTCGCATCAAATGGCCGCTATATAAGAAATTTTTAAATATTTCAGGAGGATATAGTCCAAACGAGTTAGATTTAATATCATTCGTCCATGGGGTTGTCAAGAATTTTCGATCGCGGAAAACGCTACATTTTGGCGGGTTCGCGGATGGCAACGGGGTCAAATCAAGATCTTGAAAGCTTGTACCAATTTCATACCATATGTGGTATGAAAGCTTTGTTTCTAAGGGAGGTATTGGCGGTTGCCAATGAACACGGCGGGCCCTCCCGGTTGAACCCCGTCGATAACATCGCGGTCAAGGCGTGTGGTCATGGATACCGACTTTATTCCGCTGACAATGGATGATGAATTTCAATTTGCCTGCTCCCCGGAGGTGCCTTGTTTCAACCAATGCTGCCGGGATATCAACCAGTATCTGACCCCCTACGACATCATGCGGCTGAAAAATCGCCTGGAGATGACGTCAGGCCGTTTTCTGAACGAATTCACCGTGGAGCACATCGGCCCCCAGACGGGTCTACCGATCGTCAGCCTCAAGGCGCTGCCCCGGGAGGACCTGCGCTGCCCTTTCGTGTCCGAGGAGGGCTGCCAGGTTTACGAAGACCGCCCGGCGTCCTGCCGCACCTATCCCCTGGCCCGGGCGGTGAGTCTTTCGCGCGATACGGGCCAACTCGTCGAAAACTACGCCCTGATGCAGGAGCCCCACTGCAAAGGATTTGGCCAGCAACGGGTACAGACCGTGCGCGAATGGATTCATGATCAGGAAATCGCCGAATACAACCGCTTCAACGACATGCTCATGCGGATCATCAGCCTCAAGAATCAAACCAAACGCAGCCCGCTCGATCTGCGCGAACAGCGTCTTTTCCGGTTGGCCCTCTATGATCTGGACGCCTTCCGGGATCACTTGACCGCCCAAAGATTACCGGACGGTTTATGCCCGGGAAAGACAGGCTGGCAGGCCCTCCTGGAAAATGAATTGGAACTGCTGGCCTTCGGCCATCGCTGGCTTGAAGGGATGCTTTTCGACCAGTAGCGATCCATGGTGGGCGGCCGACCGGTCCGCTATCCCTTGTGATCTGGTGAGTTCATTCCCCCAAACGTTTTCAGGAAGACACATGACGGCACGACAAGAAAAACGTGTTGCCCTGGTCCTCGGCGCCATCAAGGGAATCGGCAAGGCCATCGGCCTCAACTTGGCCCGTCGCGGCATCCGGATTGGTCTCAACTATTTTGACTGGGAAGAATCGCTGCCGCAAATGCAGGCCGATTTCGCCGCCGTCCCAACAGACCATGCCATCTTCCGCCACGATCTTACCGATTGCCATGCGGCCCGCCAGTTGGTGCAGGATACCGTCCGGCACTTCGGGCGGCTTGACATCCTGATCAACAATATCGAGCGCGGCGGTTGGCCCATCGTTCACGGCCCCTATCTGCCGGAGCAGTGGGATCTGGAATTGGCCACCACGCTGGGCGCCAAGCAGTGGGTTTTCGATGCCGCCTGGCCGCACCTCAAAGCCAGCGGCCAAGGGGCGGTGATCAATTTTTCATCGATCGCGGGAATTGTCGGGCGCAGCGGACCGGCGAGCCTGGTCTTCAACGACGGCTACGCCGCCGCCCAGCGGGGGATCAGCGCGCTGACCGAAACCTGGGCCCGAACGGCGGCACCGGAAGTCCGGGTCAACGAAATCATGCTGGGGCTTGTCGAAACCCGCCACGGACCGGAAACCCGCGGCTGGGGCTTGCTGGATGACCAACAGCGCGACGCCCTGATCCAGCATACGCTCTTGGGACGCACCGGCCGTTTGGACGATGTGACCCAAGCGGTCTGGTTCGTGCTAAACGACGCCCCTTTTATGACCGGAAGCGTCATCCGTCTGGACGGCGGGTATGTTCTGGGCGGGGCCGCGGTCGCCGCCATGCCGCCGGGGGTGCTGTAAAACAGCGGCGCTAACGCGGTCGGATCCATTGCGAAGGGATATGCCACACGGCCAGCTTGACCCACTCAAAACCGAAGCGCAATAACGCCAGCTCATCCTTCTTTATCTTGCGGATGCGGTCTTTTTTTAGACGGTAACGCTTCAAGAACGAACTTTCGAAGACGAAACTTCGGAAGGCGTCCATATTGTAGGTGGCCATGAAGGCCATTTTGGCTTTGGCGCCATAGGGGCCCTGGCCCTGCCAGGGATCCTGATCAAACAGGGCTTTTATACCGGCCCAGCGGCGGGCCATACGATTGTAGACCCGGGCTTCCTGATCGTCAGCCCAGGTGTCTAGAGTCCAGACCTGGTCTTCATTCGGCCCCAGACAGAAATCCGGCGGCCGGAAAAACCCCACGGTCTCCGGTTCACGTCCCTCTTCCCCGAAAATGAGGCCAAGTTCGACCGGAAACGTGCGGCAGGTATGCGGGCGGTCCCCATAAACCCTGCAGCCGTCTTCATCGAGAAACACGCAGGATTGCACTTCATTGTCGGCCATGCGCAGCAACACCTCCGGGAAATGACTTCCGTCGCGCAGCACCAGATCGGTGTAGCGATCCAGGAAAACGTCCGCGGTCATTCCCAGCCGCTGCTTGAGGCGCAGGACATCGTAGGGCTGAAGAAAAAGATTTAGATTGTGGCAGCATCGATTGAAGCAGCCGATGCCCGGATAGCAGCGAAACCGGAACGGCGCCCCCCGGCGTAATCGCCGGCCGTCCAGATTGTCGATTTCATTTGGCTCAACTTTCTTCATGGGATGCGTTCGCTCGATTTGATCCGGGAGATCGCATTCAACAGGGCGCCGCCCCTTTCCCCTTCATTTTAGTCTTCTGGAAACGTCAGAATCATCTCGGCCACCGTCAAGCCGACCGGGGCGCTGAAACCCGTGTTTTGACGGGCGGTCTGTTCGAGGCCGGCCAGGGCTTGGTAGAGCGCCGTGCGCTCGAGGGGACGTGGCCGCAGGCCCTGCCCATCTTGCTCGAAAATGTGACAACCAGGCCCCTGGATCAAACCGCGGGCCGGGTGGTGCAGGATGTGGGGCAGTCCGTGCAGGCGGCAGATCATGGGGCGGAAGGTGTAGAGGCG
>JASFTA010000442.1:0-3237 GCA_050114115.1 Desulfobacterales bacterium
GGGGCCGTTCAAGTTGAACCAGTGGAAACCCAGTGAATTGCTGATGCTGGACGCCAACGCGGACTACTGGGACGGCGCCCCGGCAATGAAACGCGTGATCATCCGCCACATCCCCGAGCAGGCCACCCAGCAGCTTCTGGTGGAAAAGGGCGATATCGACATTGCCCGCAACCTGGGTCCGGATCAGATCAAGGGTTTGCAGGGCAATGCCGCGGTACGCATCAAGTCATCCCCCAAGGGCGGTATCTTCTACCTGGGCCTCAATCAGAAGCACCCGGCCCTCAAGAAACCCCAGGTTCGGCAGGCCCTGAAATATCTCGTCGACTACGACGGCATTGCCGAGACCATCCTCAAAGGCACGATGGTGCCGCACCAGGCCTTTCTGCCCAAGGGTTTTCTGGGCGCGCTCGAGGACAAACCCTTCACGCTCGATCCCGACCGGGCCAAAAAACTCCTGGCCGAAGCCGGCTACCCCGAGGGCCTGACCTTGACCATGGACACCCGCAACAACTTCCCGACCCTGGACATGGCCCAGGCCATCCAGTCCACCTTTGCCATGGGCGGTGTGAAACTGGAAATCATTCCCATGGACGGCAAGCAGGCGCTTACCAAGTACCGGGCCCGCAATCACGAGATCTATATCGGCCGCTGGGGACCGGACTACCAGGACCCGCACACCAATGCCGACACCTTTGCCCGCAATGTCGACAATTCGGACAATGCCAAGGCCAAGCCCCTGGCCTGGCGCAACGCCTGGGACATTCCCGAAATGAGCGCCAAGACCGAGGCCGCCGCCCGGGAAAGCGATCCCGAAAAACGCGCCCGGATGTATCTCGACATCCAGCGCGAGCACCAGGAGACCTCACCCTTTGTGATCATGTTCCAGGATATCGAAGTGGCCGCCGAGCGGTCCAATATCAAAGGCTTTGTGCTCGGCCCGTCGTTCGACAGTAATTTCTACCGCCACGTGACCAAATAGGTCCCATGGGATCGAACGCCCGCCAATTGGACCAGGGTCGCCGCTCGTGGCGCTGGGTCCGCAAACTTGCGACCCTGGGCCTATCGGTGGCCCTGACCTTCCTGGGACTTCTGTTCGTCACCTTTCTGATCGGCCGGGTGGTGCCCATCGACCCGGTCCTGGCCGCCGTGGGCGACCGCGCCCCGGCGGAAGTCTACGAGCGGGTGCGCGTCGAACTGGGCCTGCACCTGCCCCTCTACCAGCAGTTCTTCCTCTATCTCGCCAAGGTCGTCCAGGGCGATCTGGGCCAGTCGGTGCTGACCGCCAACCCGGTCACGAAAGACATTCTGCGGGTGTTTCCGGCCACCCTCGAACTGGCCACGGCCGCCACCCTCCTCGGTGTTCTGCTGGGGGTCCCCATGGGCGTCATGGCGGCCGTCAACCAGGGCCGCTGGCCCGACCAGATCCTGCGTGTGGTGGGTCTTTTCGGCTATTCCATCCCGGTTTTCTGGCTGGGCTTGATGGGACTACTGCTGTTTTACGGGCGGTTGGACTGGGCTCCGGGGCCCGGCCGGCTGGATGTCTTCTACGAGGGGCTGCTCGCACCGGTCACGGGCGTCATCCTGATCGACAGCGCACTTTCCGGCGAGTGGGAAATCTTTCGCAACGCCCTGGCCCATATCGTCCTGCCGGCCGCCATTCTGGGCTATTTCAGCCTGGCCTATATCAGCCGCATGACGCGCAGCTTCATGCTGGAGCAGTTGAACCAGGAGTACATCACCACAGCCCGGGTCAAAGGCGCCAGCGAACGCAGCGTCATCTGGCGTCATGCCCTGGGCAACGTGCGCATCCCGCTGGTGACGGTGATCGCGCTTAGCTACGGCAATCTGCTGGAGGGCTCGGTCCTGACGGAAACGGTCTTTGCCTGGCCGGGTCTGGGGTTTTACCTGACGAAGTCGCTGCTGAGCGCCGACATGAACGCCGTTCTGGGCGGGACCCTCGTGGTGGGGGCCGTCTTCATCGGTATCAACCTGCTTTCGGACATTCTTTACCGCGTCATGGATCCGCGCGCCCGATGACGATGACGCCCGCCACGCATGGACACCCGGGCCCCCTGCGCCGCTACCGCACCTGGCTGCTGGCGGCCGCCCCGCAATCCCGTCTGCAGGCACGGCTGGGAAGAGCCTATCTGGCCTGGCGCCATTTCGTCCAAAACCGCCTGGCCGTTGTGGGACTGGGCATCATCGTTTTGCTGGTGGCCGCAGCCGCCCTGGCGCCGATCCTGGCCCCCTATGCCCCCAACGCCCCGGAGCTGACCCAGCGCCTGCAAGCCCCGGGCTCGGCGCACTGGCTGGGAACCGACGAACTCGGGCGCGACATCCTCTCGCGCATCATCTTCGGGGCCCGGCTGACCCTCTACGTGGTGGCCCTGGTGGCGATCATCGCCGCCCCGGTGGGTCTTCTGATCGGCACCATCGCCGGGTATGCCGGCGGTTTCGTGGACACGCTGCTGATGCGCATCACGGATATCTTCCTGGCCTTTCCCAAGTTGATCCTGGCACTGGCCTTTGTCTCGGCCCTGGGACCGGGGATCGAAAACGCCATCATCGCCATTGCCGTCACGGCCTGGCCACCCTACGCCCGCATCGCCCGGGCCGAAACCATCACCATCCGCAATACCGATTTCATCAGGGCCGCCCGGCTTCAGGGGGCCGGCCCGGCGCGCCTGGTCTGGGGGCACATCATGCCCCTGTGCCTGTCGTCGCTGATCGTACGGGTAACCCTCGATATGGCCGGCATCATCCTGACCGCCGCCGGTCTCGGGTTTCTCGGCCTGGGGGCCCAGCCCCCCCTGCCCGAATGGGGCGCCATGATCTCCAGCGGACGCAAGTTCATGCTCGATCAGTGGTGGGTGGCCGCCATGCCGGGCGTGGCCATCTTCATCGTCAGCCTGGGCTTCAATCTCCTGGGCGACGGGCTGCGGGACGTTCTCGATCCCAAAACCGAGGAGCGTTAGATGTCCCCCCTGCTCGAGGTCGACAATCTGCGGGTGACCTTCACTTCGCACAAAGAAACGGTTCAGGCCGTGCGCGGCATCAGTTTCACCATGGGCCGGGAGAAACTGGGCGTCGTGGGCGAGTCCGGATCGGGGAAATCCGTCACCTGCCGGGCCCTTCTGGGCCTGGTGCGCACCCCGGGCCGCGTGTCCTACGACGGGCTGCGGTTCGACGGCGCCGATTTGCGCCCGTCGGATCAGCGCCGCATGCAGCCCATCCGCG
>JASFTA010000443.1:0-3235 GCA_050114115.1 Desulfobacterales bacterium
AGATCCGCGATGGCCGCATAGCAAATATCGATCATCTTGGGCATCAGCCCCAAACTCAGTTCGTCGATCAACAAGAGCCTGGGCTGGCTCATCAGGGCCCGGCCGATGGCCAGCATCTGCTGTTCGCCGCCGGAAAGCGAGCCGGCCCTTTGGTGAATCCGTTCCCCCAGGCGGGGAAACATCTGAAAGACCTGGTCCATGCCGTCGCGGGTGGCGGCCTTGTCACGGCAGTAGCCGCCCGCCACCAGGTTCTCCCGCACCGTCAGCGAGTTGAATAGACGCCGCCCCTCGGGCACCAGGGCAATGCCGGCGCCGACGCGCTGCATGGGCGTCCAATCGTTGATGGCCGCCCCGTCGTAGACCACACGGCCTTCGAAAACCTTCACATGACCGGCTATGCACTGGATCGTCGAACTCTTGCCGGCCCCGTTGGCCCCCAGCAGTGCCGCGATCCGCCCACCTTCGGCCGTAAAATCCAGGGCGTCAACCGCCCGCATGAGGCCGTAGCCGCAACTCAGGCCTTCAAGCCGCAGCATGGTGGTCCTCCCTGCCCACGTAGGCCGCCCGCACCGGGGGTCTTTGCATGACCTCGTCGGGATCGCCGTCGGCGATCTTGCGACCGTTGTCCAGCACCACCAGGCGATGGCTGACCCGCAGGACTTCGCCCAGGTTGTGTTCGATCATCACGATGGTGAGCCCCTCGCGGTTGATGTCGGTCACGGTGTCGGCCAGACGGGCGGCTTCCACGTGGTTCAGCCCGGCCAGCGGTTCGTCCAGCATCAGGAGGCGGGGTCTCAGGGCCAGGGCCCGCGCCACCTCCAAGCGTTTCAAGACCCCCAGGGGCTGCCCTTGGACGGGTTCGTCGGCGTGCGCCGCAATCCCCACCAGATCCAGCAGGTCCCGCGCCCGGGAACGTTCCCGGCGGCGGTCCATCCTGCCCAAGGCCGTCCACACTCGCCGGATCCGGCGATGCCCGGCCGCCAGGGCCACATTGTCGGTGAGGGACATGGAGCGGAAAGGACGCACGATCTGGTGGGTCAGGGCCAGGCCCCGGCGTATGCGGCGGTGGGTGGGCAGGCGGCCGATCTCCCGGCCGGCCAGCCGGATCCGGGCGCGCTGGGGTTTGACGGCCCCTACAATGGCTTTGAGCAGGGTGGTCTTGCCGGCGCCGTTGGGGCCGATGAGGCACAGGAACTCGCCGTCGTGCACCTGAAAGGACACGCCGCTCAAGGCCTGCACACCCCCGAAATGCATGCTGACCCCCTGGACTTCCAGGAGAACGCTCATGAGCTTCCCGCTTTCCGACCCGGCCGCCGGAACAGCATGCGGGTCATACCGGCCAGGCCGTCGGGTGCAAAACGCATGACACCGAAAAGCAGGGCACCGTAGACCAGAAGCTTGTAATCACTGATAAACCGGAAGAACTCGGGCATGAGGGTCAAGAGCGCCGTGCCGGCGATCACCCCGAAGACACTGCCGATACCCCCCACCGCCACCATGGAAAGCACGCTGATGGAGGTGATGAACCCGAAATCGTCCGGCACGATGAAGCGGGCGAAATAACAGTAAAGCCCCCCGGCCAGACCGGCCAGGGCCGTGCCCATGATAAAGGCGGCCAGCTTGTAGGCCGGCACATCCACGGCCAGCACCCGGGCGGTGTCTTCGTCGTCGGCCACGGCTTCGAAGGCAAATCCCATCCAGGAGCGCTTGACGTAAAGGCTGAAGGCCGTGGCCAGCGCCGCCAGAACCAGCACCAGCAAAAGGAAGCCCGTTTTTCCCAAACCGAAGGCGGGGATCGAACTGATCCCCAACTCGCCGCCCAAAAAGGATTCCTGCTGACGGACAACCCCCAAAAATAAAAACCCCACGCCCATGGTCGTAATGGCCAGGAAATCCTCGCGCACCCTGAGACTGGTCAGGCCCACGACGGCGCCCACGGTGCCGGCCAGCAGCATCGCGGCCAGGAGATTAACGCCACCGGGCCAGCCGGCTTTGGCCATGAGCGCGGCGGTATAGGCCCCGATACCGTAGAACGCGGCGTGACCCAGGCTGATCTGGCCGCAGAATCCGGTGATCATGTTCAGGCCCACCGCCAGGATGATGTTAATTCCCACCACGGTGGCCAGGGAAAGTTCATAAATGCCCATCGATCAGCTCCGCGCAAAAAGGCCCTGGGGCCGGATCATCAGAACGAGAATCAGAAAGGCGAAGGCAATCGCGTCGCGATCCAGCAGGCGGCCCACATAGATGGTACCGAAAGCCTCCACCACGCCCAACACCAGGGAAGCAATCAAGGTGCCGGCCACATTGCCCAAACCGCCCAGCACGATGATCGCCAGGGCTTTGTAGCTGGGCACCGCGCCCATGGTGGGCTCCACCAGGTTGGAGAGCAGGGAGACGTAGATACCGCCCACGGCCGCCAGGGCCGAGCCGATGAAGAAATTAAGATAGCGGACCTTGAGCACGCTGATCCCGAAACTCTTTGCCATCTGGGGATCGTCCACCGTCGCGCGCCAGGCCACACCAATGCGGGTTTTGTGGGCCAGCCAGGCAAGCCCCCCCAACAGCGTCAGGCTGCCGGCCACAATGGCCAGATCGACCTGCCGCAGCGTAATGCCCGCGAACTGGACGATCGCCTGCAACGGTGCGTGGGTAAACGTCAGACCGTAGGGACCGAAAATCAACCGGAACAATTCCTCCATGGCAATAAACAACCCGATGGAAGCAATCAGGGCCACATAGGGAGGGCGATCCAGAATGGGCTCGTAGCAGAGCCGGTAGATGGCCATTCCCACCAGGCCCACGGCGGCGGCGGCCAGGGGCATGGCCACAAGGAGACTGCCGGTGGCGTTGGTGATCAGCAATCCCAGGTAGGCGCCCAGGGTGAACAGCCCGGCATGGGCCACGTGCAAAATGCGCAAAAGACCGTAGACCAGGGTCAGCCCCACCGCGATGATGGCATACATGCAACCGTAGATCAGGCCTTGAATCAGCAACTCCAAGTAAAGCATGGCAGCCCGTTTCGGGGTTCTGGGTTCTGGGTTCAAAGGTTCGGGGTTCTAAGTTCCAGGTTCTAAGGTTCTGGGTTCGGCGTTCGGGGAACACCAGGTTTCAGGTTTCGGGTTCAAGGTTCTCGGTTCATGGTTAAACCGGATTGCATCGATTTTAACCCAGAACTCTGAACCCCGAACCCTGAACCTCCACGCCTGACACCCGATCGACTGTTTAGTGTCCA
>JASFTA010000444.1:0-3232 GCA_050114115.1 Desulfobacterales bacterium
AAACGCGCGCCGCAAAGCCGACCGCGATCAGGCACCCAAAATCGCGGCAAGAAGACTTCCGCCGCCCGACCGCGGCCGTTCAACAATCCCTTTGCCGATCTTCTGGACAAATGACGGCCAGCCTGTTCAGGGTCAGGTGGAAAGGATGATACCATGCGCGCCGTAGTTCAGCGGGTCCGATCGTGCGAGGTCACGGTAGCCGGCGAATTGGTTGGTCGGATCGAGGCCGGCTTGCTGGTGCTGCTGGGGGTCGCCGTTGGCGACGAAGCGCGCGACGCCGATTTCCTGGCGGCCAAAATCGCCCATCTGCGCATCTTTGAAGACGACAACGGCAAGCTGAACCAGTCGCTGATCGACGCCGACGGCGCGATGCTGGTGGTGTCCCAGTTCACCCTCCTGGGCGACTGCCGCAAGGGTCGCCGGCCCTCGTTTGTCAGGGCGGCACCGCCGGCGGAGGGCGAGAAGCTCTACACCCGCTTTGTCGATCAGGTTCGCCAGTTGGGCCTGCCGGTTGAAACCGGCCGCTTCGGGGCCATGATGGATGTGGCCCTCGTCAACCACGGCCCGGTAACCCTGGTGATCGACAGCCGCTGAGAGGAAAGCCCGATCATGCCCCTTGTCTTTCGAATCGCGATGGTGGCAAGCATCGCCATCGGCCTGCTCCTGCCGGCGGCCGCGAACGCGGCCCACCCCTCGCCCATCGAGAATCTTGGCGCCCGCGACGCCCTTCTGGTCACCGACGCCGACGGCCGCGTTTTGCTGACCCATAATCCGAACCTACCGCTGGTGCCGGCCTCGACGCTCAAGGTCGTCACGGCCCTGGCCGCCCGGCACTACCTGGGGGCTCAAGCGCGCTTTCACACCGATTTCCTGCTCGATCCGGAGGGCAATCTGTGGATCCGCGGCTACGGCGACCCCCTGCTCGTTTCCGAGGTGATCGCCGACATCGCCCGCGCTCTGCACCAGCGCCTGGCGGCGCCGGTCAATGCCATCGTGCTGGACGACCGCTATTTTGCCCAACCCTTGGTGATTCCCGGCGTAAGCGCCTCCACCAATCCCTACGATGCCCCCAATGGGGCCCTGTGCGTGAACTTCAATACGGTCAATTTTCGCACCCGTGAGGGCCGGATCGTGTCGGCCGAATCCCAGACCCCCCTGCTGCCCATGGTCATGGAGCGCATCCGGGCTTCCGGTTTGCGCCGGGGCCGCGTCGTTCTCTCACACCACGACAATGAAGCGCTGCGGTATGCCGGTGCCCTGTTCCGCTATTTCCTCGAACAAGCCGGGGTCGAGGTCAAAGGGCCGCTGCGTCTGCCGGGGAACAGCCCCGCTCCTGAACGGCTGCTCTACCGGCACACCTCCCCTTTCGCACTGGACGAGGTCACGACGCGCCTGTTGGAATTTTCCAACAATTTCATCGCCAACCAGTTGTTGATCGCCGTCGGGGCCCGGGCCTTCGGCCCTCCGGGCACTCTTGCCAAGGGCGCCCGCGCCCTGAACGCCTATGCCGCCGACTGCCTGGAGATCGCCGATGCGCGCCTGGTGGAAGGCTCCGGTATTTCGCGGGAGAACCGCATCAGCGCCCGGGAATTGATGCGGGCCCTGGTGCTTTTTGAGCCTTACCGCCACCTGATGACCCGCGAGGCCAACACCTATTTCAAGACCGGAACGCTCAAGGGCATCCGCACCCGGGTGGGCTATATCGAAACCCGGGACCGTCGCCTGCTGCGTTTCGTGCTGTTCTTGAACTCGCCGGGAAAAAGGCCGCAACCGATCCTCAAGCGCGTCGAGGCCTATCTCCAGCCCTGATCGTCTGAACAATTTCATTTGAGATCCGTTTCGAAAGCATCGGCACCCACAAGTTCCCGAGAACAAGGCCTCTCGGGATCGCCATCGGTATCGGTATGGGGTTCGATAACGCTTTAGCTTTTTCAAGACCGCACAAAAACCGCCGTTTCGATACCGCTTCTGAAAACGACCGCGACCCGATGTCTCCCGGAACTTATGGGTACATAATCTAGCGTGGGCGTTCAGGCCGTTTTTCAACATGGCGCGGCGATCATCACCGCAATCACAGGGAATGTTTTCAGGAAGATGTCACGACCCGGAAAAAGTCTTCCTGGGTCTGGAGGTGGTTGCTGCTGATGTGGGCGTAGGCACTGTGGTTGTGGATCGACTCGAAATTTTCGGCGCCCACCGTAAACCAGGTGATGTTGTCGTCGTCGCGCAGGCTGGCGGCAACGTCGCGCACGATGTCTTCCACGAATTTGGGGTTGTGATAGGCCGTTTCGGTGACCGACTTTTCGTCCACGCGCTTGAGAACGGAGAAGACTTCCGACGAGGCCGCCTTCTCGACCACTTCGATCACGTCTTCGATCCAGATGAATTTCTTGAAGCGCACCTTGAGCGTGACCGCCCCCCGCTGGTTGTGGGCGCCGACCTCGGAGATTTCCTTGGAGCAGGGGCACACCGAGGAAATCGGAACCACGACTTCCAGCATCAGATCGACCTTGCCCTCGACGTTGCTCAGCCCGCGGATCGAGCAGGCGTAATCCATCAACCCAGCGGCCGCGCTGACCGGGGCCTTTTTTTCGATGAAATAGGGAAATTCGATCTCAATGTGGGCGGAGGCCGCGTTGAGGTGGGTTTTCATCTCTTCGAGGATAACCGAAATTTTCTTGAGCGAGAGGTTCAGGCGGTACTGGTTGATGATCTCCACGAAACGGCTCATGTGGGTCCCCTTGTTCTTGTGCGGGAGGTCCACATACATATTGATCGTGGCCACGGTATGCTGATAGCCGTTGGTGCGGTCGAGCACCTTGATGGGATAACGCAGGTTCTTGATGCCGACCTTGTCGATCGGAATGTTGCGAAAATCGGGGTCGTTTTGGATGTCGCGCATGCTTTCTGAGTCCGTCCGCCTGATGGCTGCAATCCCGGCGCGTTTGGCCCGGTAAACCGGTCGCCTTGCTCATAGCTGATTCAGACCGCGGATACAACCCCTGCCAGCAAAATCACTTAAAAAACCCGGAAACGCCGCCCGGGATTTATGGATGTTTCCTCAGCTTCGACATCCTGATCCGTCTGAGGGGGTAGATTATGGTTTCAGGCCCCGCTTGGCGGCGGGATTTCAGGTCGAATTTGCATGCAGCGTAAGGGTTTCAACAAACCGCAACGATTTGACGCTCGACGGCTAAGTCGTCCTGCGATAGCAGGCGTCTGCCAGGGAGCT
>JASFTA010000445.1:0-3217 GCA_050114115.1 Desulfobacterales bacterium
TGCGGTACAGGAGGAGCCCCCGGCATCCGCAGCCGCCGTCACGGATGCTGATACGCTTTTTGAGGGGGGCGTGACGGCCAGCCCGGGAGCTGGTAGCGGTCCTGTGTTTATCGCTGCTAAAACCTCCGATGCGCCCATGTTTCCTTCAGGGGCGGTCCTTGTCGTGCGCCAGGCCGCGCCGCATTGGGCCACGTTGATCGGTCGCGCCAGCGCCGTTGTATCCGAGCAAGGCGGTTTCGCCGGTCATCTGGCCAACGTGGCCCGCGAATTCGGTGTGCCGGCCCTGTTTGGCTGCCAGGATGTCATGGCGCGTCTCGAAACAGCCCAGGAAGTTACCGTGGATGCCGCCCGCCGCAAAATTTACGCCGGCATTATCGATGGCCTTCAAGTGCCCCCTCCGCAAATGACGAATCCCATTGCTGATTCACCAATCTACCGGCTGCTGGAAAAACTCGACCGGCTGATCGTGCCCCTGAACCTTCTGGACCCGACCGCACGGGAATTTCACCCGCAGCATTGCCAGACCCTCCATGACATCACCCGGTTTCTGCACGAAAAATCCGTTCAGGAGATGTTCAATTTCGGCAAGGATCATCAGTTTCCCGAACGTTCCAGTAAACAACTCTTTTTCGAAGTGCCCATGCAGTGGTGGGTCCTCAATTTGGACGACGGCTTCAAGGAAGAAGTCGACGGGAAATATGTGCACCTGGAGAACATCGCTTCCGAGCCCATGCAGGCTTTTTGGGCGGGGTTTACGGCGATTCCCTGGGCGGGTCCTCCCGCCATCGACCACCGGGGGCTGGCATCCGTCATGTTTCAATCGACGGCCAACACGGCCCTGAACACCGGGCGTCGCAGCCGCTATGCCGAAAAAAATTATTTCATGATATCGAGTAGCTACTGCAACCTGAGTTCACGACTGGGCTATCACTTCGCCACCCTCGAAGCGCTGGTCAGCGAACGGGTGCCCGAAAACTACATCTCTTTCCAGTTCAAGGGGGGGGCGGCCGATGTCGAACGACGACTCGCGAGGGTCCGTTTCATCGCCGCTTTGCTTGAAAACTACGCTTTTCGTGTCGAGACCCAAGAGGACAATCTCACCGCGCGGGTTGAGAACGAAGGGCGTGAATTTATGTGTGAGCGCCTGAAAATTCTGGGATATCTTTCGCTGCATACCCGCCAGATCGACATGATCATGAAAAACAAGGCGCGCGTCGATGCATTGCGCGCCAAGATGCGTGCCGACATTGATGGCGTGCTCCTCAACGCCCCCCAACAATAGGAGACTATTGTCGTGTCATATGAATGCAAGAAAATAAAACTCTTGCTCGTAGATGATGAAGTCGATTTTTGGGCTTCACTGACCAAAAGGCTTGAAAAGCGTGATTTTAATATTATGTCTGCAACCAAGGGGAACTCGCAATTAAGGCCGCCCCCAAAATGGGGTTTGATATTGCGATCCTAGACATGAAAATGCCTGGTATGAATGGCATGGAACTTCTCCAGACCCTGAAAAAAGATCATATGAGACAGCACCCGAATGCTGAAGCCATGGCAGGGTGGGACAAAAATATGGCGTCAATTTCCCCGAAAGCTCATGGCACCTTTCTTTTAAAAGGCACTCAGCGGCATCAGAAACGCGCGGTATCAACATGCCGATGTCTACACTGAGAAAGGCCGGCACCGCCCTGGGCCAGGCTCTCCTCGGATCTTGTCGCGACCTTGCGCCGATTGTGACTGTTATCGCCTTGTTCCAGGTAGCTGTCCTGCGTCAGCCCTTTCCAGAGTTTTTTTCCATTGCCATCGGGCTTGTGCTGGTTGTTCTCGGGCTGGCCCTTTTTGTCGTGGGGTTGGACATTGGCCTTTTCCCCTTGGGCGAGGCTTTGGCCGAAGAGTTCGCTCGAAAAGGAAGCCTTATCTGGCTATTGGTATTTTCCTTTTTGCTTGGGTCGGGAACCACGGTGGCTGAGCCGGCGCTGATCGCCATCACCCGCGAGGGTGCGCGCGCTGTCGCGGAGGCCGGACTCATCTCCGACACCCCTGCATCCATTGCGGCATATGCGCTGCGTATTCGCTTGACAGTGGCTGTCTCGGTGGGCGCGGCCATTGTCCTCGGCGTTTTGCGAATCCTCCGTGGATGGCCCTTACCGTACTTCATTATCGGCGGTTACGGTCTGGTCATGCTGATGACCCTGTTCGCTCCCGAAGAAATCATTGGACTGGCCTACGACCTCGGCGGAGTGACGACCTCGACAGTGACCGTGCCGCTTGTGACGGCCTTGGGGGTGGGGCTCGCCCGCACCATCCGTGGTCGGGACCCTCTAACGGATGGGTTCGGCCTCATTGCCCTAGCGTCTCTGACACCCATGATTTTTGTTATGGTTTATGGCCTGGTCGTGCACTGACAGGGGTGGATTGAAGGCGGTTCAATGATAAAGGCGCACAGAAACGCCACCTGAAAATACCACCCGACGCATCTGGAGATGACAACATCATGGAAATCCTATTCAATCCGGCCAGACTGCTTTTCGCCACCGCTAAAGACGTGCTGCCGGTGCTGGCCCTCCTGGTCTTTTTTCAGATGGTGGTGCTTCGCCAGCCGCTCCCCCGACCGGGGCGCATTGTGTTCGGTTTTTTTCTGGTTCTCGTTGGGATGGCTTGTTTTCTGGGCGGGCTCGATTTGGCACTCTTTCCCGTGGGACGAAATATGGCCATGATGCTCACCAAAGGCCCCGCTAGCGGCAGCGCGGTGTCCTGGACGGATTACGGGTGGGTGTACCTCTTTGCCTTTTTGGTGGGGTTTTCCACCACCATCGCCGAGCCCTCCCTTATCGCCGTGGCGAACAAAGCCCAGGAGGCATCCAAAAGAACGGTGTCAGCCCTCGGGTTGCGTGTGGCCGTGGCCTTGGGTGTCGCCGTCGGCATTTCCCTGGGCACATTTCGCATCGTCACAGGAACACCGCTATATCTTTACATTCTTTTCGGTTACGCCGCGGTGGCCGTGCAAACCGTGCTGGCACCCAAGGTCATCGTTCCGTTGGCCTATGATTCGGGCGGCGTCACCACCTCCACAGTTACGGTTCCGTTGGTGGCCGCGCTGGGTTTGGGTATCGCCTCCAACGTACCGGGCCGCAGCCCGATCCTGGACGGTTTTGGCTTGATTGCCTTCGCCAGCCTATTTCCAATCATCAGCGTGCTGGGCTACGCACAGCTGGCC
>JASFTA010000446.1:0-3213 GCA_050114115.1 Desulfobacterales bacterium
AAAATCGCGGTTGGTGCATAAATCGCCGAAATTCCCCCCGTAGTTGATCCACTTCAGTTGCCGCAGCATTTCGGGCGGCAGGCGTTTGAATTCGGCGAGGGTTATCTGATGACCACCGTAGGGACGAACTTTCTGCTGACGGCTGCAAAAAGGGCAGCGGGCATTGCAGCGCGACGAGGGTTCCAGGTTCAACCCCTTGATCTTATCGAGCGTCAGCATTTTGCTTCGATCCTGAAGACTTGCACAATTTTTCCATTTTCCGGATGGCCAACCGCAACCGTTTCCTTGCGGTCGGCATGACGCAAGGCGGATTGACGATCGCCACACGATGTTTTACAGGATCCAGATCGGCTGATTGATCGGCGATTATCACATTATCCGCGGCATGGTGCAATCTGAAAACCGTACCCTGTCAGGGAATGGCCTGGCGCCGCATAGACCCGTGCACGACAACCCCGCCACCGACTCAATGGCAATCAACCGCGGACGATACCGAATGGTCCCGAAGATCCTTCTCGACATCGACAATGCCATTACCATGCCGGCCCAGGATACCGACGACGCCCTGGCCCTGGCCTTGGCCCTGGTATCGCCGGAAATCGAGCTGGTGGGCATCACCACCTGCGCCGGCAACTGCCGCACGGCCCAATCCACCCGCAACACGCTGCACCTGCTGGAGGCCGCCGACGCCTCCCGGATCCCCGTGATCCAGGGTCGCTCCGCACCGTTCATCCGCGATCGGGAACCCCACTTCCGCTACCTCGAACACAAGGCCGCCGGACCTCAGGCGCGCTACTGGGAGCATCTGCCCGCCTTGCCGGCACCCGATCTGAAACCCCTGGCGCAACCGGCGCATGAATTCATCATCAAGACGCTTGCGCGGTATCCGGGAGAGATCATCATTATCGCGCTGGGCGCTTTCACGAATCTGGCTCTGGCCCTGCTGATCGAACCCGGACTGGCGGATAACATCCGTCAGGTGGTTCACATGGGCGGTGCTTTCCAGCCCTCAGCGGGAGAGCCTTTTGTCTGGTCGACGCCCGACATCCCGGACGACATCTGGCAGACCACGCTGCGCTTCAATACATCCTTTGACCCGGAAGCCTCCGCGGTGGTCTTCCGTTCCGGGGCCCCGCTGACCTTCATTCCGGCCAACGTGACCAGCCGGGTATTTCAGCGACCTGATCACCTGGATCGACTGCGGCGAATCGCCGCTCCCTTCCAGCAGTTTCTCCACGACTATTCCCGCCCCTGGGTGAACTGGTCGATCGCCGAGCGCAAGCTGCCGGGGGCCCACATGCACGATCCCCTGACCGTGGCCACCACGATCGATCCCACTTTCTGCCGCTGGGAAACCTTTTTCGTGGACCACAAAATCTTCCTGCGCGGAGAAGATCCCTGGCTCGTGCCGCATCCCCCCGGCACGCCGGTGCAGGTGGCCACCGATGTCGAGACGGCGCGCTTCGAAGCCTTTCTGGCCGAACGACTGTGTATGCCCGTTCGGCCGTCCTATCGTAAGCGGAAATGAAGTTATCGAAGCTCCAGCCAATCGCAAAATAACCGCTTCTACAATAATTTCAGTTATAACGGCATCTTGATCCAGCAGGTCCAGCTTGACAGATGCCTGCTTTTTTTAATATTTTAAGGTATTGTTTTTTTTGAATTTCACAGTTGGTCTGCAGGAGTGCAATGTCAAACCCACCGCAAGGCGAGTCGCTACCGAAAAAGCATCATTTTTCGGCCAAAATCGCCACCATCCTGGTTTTCAGCCGACCGTTCCTGGTTTTCGGCGGTATGATCTGCGCCGTCGCGGTCATGTGGAAACTGAACCCGGTGATCTACACCATCGGGGTATGCCTGCTGCTGCTCTCCATGACGTTCGATCTGGTGGACGGCTGGTTCGCCGCCCGATTCGTGCCCAACGCGCCGCTGGCGCCGTTGGCCGACCGTCTCATGGACAAGCTGGTCTATTCGATCATCTTTCCGGTGATTGCCGTGGGTATGATGTGGCGTCTGATCGTGATCACCCCCGACCCCACCCGTGGGGAGCTTCTGCATGCCGTCTTCGTGCTGCTGCTCTGTGTCACCGTACTGATCCGGGACAATTTTGCCGCGTTCATGCGAGGCTTTGCCATCCGGCAGGGGGTCGAGCCGGAAATGACCGAATACAACCGCATGCGCACGATCGTGGCCGCTCCGGTCAGCGCCCTGCTCTACGCCTACGCCTTTCACGTCCCCGAAGGACCGCCTTCGTGGGTCTATTTCAAAATCTCGTGGCTGGCCAATTTCCCACTGCGCGGCCTGTTCTTTATCGAGATTCTTTTTCTGGTGATCAACTTCGGATCGATTGCCGGCTACTGCCGCAAATACGGCCGGGCCTGCCTGGATGAGCTCTGCATGGGCAATGAAAGCCTGCGGCGGCGCATTCTGGCTTTTTTCCCCAACGCCCTCACGGTCATGAACGCCATGATGGGACTGATCGCCGTTTTTTTTGCCTACCAGGGACGCGTACGCGAATCCTACCTGATGTTGGTGGGTGCCGCCACGTTCGACAAGCTGGACGGCATGGTCGCCCGCCGGCTGGGGCTCACCGACCCCCTGCCCCAAGACGAGGGCAAGCGCAAGATCAATCTGGGTAACCTGATGGACGATTTTGCTGATGCCGTGAGCTTCTGTATCGTTCCCGGATGGATCTTCTATGTGGTCATGACCGATTACGCCAGCGGAAGACCGGCGGCCCTTCCCATCGGTCTGGCGGGCGTCATCTATGTGCTGATGGGATTCGCCCGTCTGATCTACTTCACCGTGGACAAGAAGCCGATTCCCGGTTTTTTTAAGGGGCTGCCCACGCCGGCCGCCGCCCTTCTGGTGGTCCCCCCCCTGATCATGCTTGCCCAGGTCGCACCCCACGAAACCCGCTGGATTGCCTTCTGGGGCTATTTCGCCTTCGGCCTGACGCTGTGTACCGCCCTGCTGATGAACTTCTATTTTATCCGCTACCTGCACATGGGGCGCTACATGAGCCGCAATCCCTGGATAACCCGCCTGGCGCTGCTGGTTCTGTTGAGCGTCGTCACCCCTTATTTCGGTGTAATCTGTCTGGTCTTTATGATCTTGTATGTTCTCTCCCCGCTGGTGACCTGGCGCATCGACCCCGACGAAGCCGCCCGTGAAACCCGGGCCGAAACCATTCACTCGGGATAATGCCCGTCC
>JASFTA010000447.1:0-3189 GCA_050114115.1 Desulfobacterales bacterium
CGGGGCCCCACCGGCCCCCACTGGGGATGCCGGCGGCAGACCACGACCACCGACAATAGCAGCAGCACGGTCAGCAAGATGCCGGCGCCGACAGCCCCGTAGAACAGCCGCGCAATGGACTGCTCCGTGGAAAGCCCGATGACGATCAGTACCACGCTGGGCGGGATCACGACCCCCAGGGTCGAACCGCAGGCAATCGCCCCGGTACTGAGCTTGGCGTGGTAGTTGAATTTACGCATCTGCGGCAGCGCCACCGTGGTCATGGTGGCGGCCGTGGCGGCGTTGGACCCGCAGATGGCGGAAAACGCCGAGCAGGCCAGGACCGTGGCCATGGCAATACCACCGCGAATGTGACCGACCCACCGATAGGCCGCATTGTATAGTTTGCCGTTGACGCCGGAATAAAAGGCCACCTGGCCCATGAAGATAAACAAGGGAATCACGGTGAGGCCATATTTGGAAAAGGTTTCCCAGACCACCGACCCCAGCATGTGCAGGCCGGCCTTGAAGCTCACCAGATAGCAGAAACCGGCAAAGCCCACCATGGCCATGGCAACCCCCACGGGCATGCCCAAAAGAAACAGCACGGCCAGCAGCAGGCCGATGCCCAGAACCCCCACCGAGGCGTCACTCATCGGGAACCTCGCCCCTCGTGGAGCAGGTCACGAATCAGGCTCAAGACAAAGACCAGGGCCAAAAGGCCGCATCCGATCGCCACGGCATAGGTGAACGGATAGAATACGATCCGCAGGGTTTCGGAGACCTCGCCGGTCTTGACGAAACCGGCGGCTTTGCGGATCAGCTGCCAGGTGAGAACGCCGAAAAAAAACGCACAGGCCGCGTCGTTGAAGCTGGTGAGGGCTTTCTGCACTTGGGGGGGAAAACGGTTGATGAGGACGTTGACGGCAATGTGGCCGCGTTGCTTCTGGGTAAATCCCAGGGCCAGGGCCGTGACCACGGCCCCGCCGTAGCCCATCAGTTCGAAGGTTCCCCGGATTGGATCGGCGAAGGTCCGCACAAAGATGTTGGCACAGGCCAGGCCGATCATGGCCACCAGGGCCACCCCCCCGCAAACCACGGACAGTCTGATCAGGCTGCGCTCGATCCGATCCAGCTGGGTCATCAACATGGTTGGGTCCGCCCGTTTAGAAACCCGGCGAACCAACACAATCGCTCGTCAGCTCGCCGGGGTTCGAATTGCTTAACATTGGCTCATGATGGTGGGTTACTGGTTGTGCTTCTTGGTAAGCTGCTTGATGTCGTCGACGATTTCCTGGGAAGGAAACCCTTTGGCCTTGGCATCCGTGATCCATTGGTCGGTGATGAACTGGAGGCGGCCGCTCCATTCGGCCTTGGTCGATCCGTCCAGTTCGATTACTTCCACCTTGTGGGTCTTAACCGACCAGTCCATGGCCTCCTTGACATGACCGTCCATGTAATCGCCGGTCCATACCGCCTGTTCAAAGGCCAGATCGTCCATCACTTTCTGAACATCGGGCGGCAGGGCCTTCCAGCGCTCCATGTTCATCACGACGGCAAAGGGATAGATCACCGTGTCGGTCATGGTCACGTATTTGCAAGTCTCGGCGAATTTGAGATCCTTCATGACCTCCAGGGAGGAGAACAGGCCCTGGACAACGCCTTTCTGCAGGGCTTCCGGCGTGGCGGACATGGGCATGCCGACCTGGTTGGCGCCCCAGGCTTTCAGGATCTGCGCCGCCCCGCCCGAGGCGCGCAGGTCGAGGCCCTTGATATCGCTGAGGCTGCGAACGGCTTGCTTGGACATGATGTTGGCCGGCGCCGTGGTGAACATGGTCAGCACCTTGACCTGGCCGAAAGCGGCCGGCTGGTGTTTCTGGTATAAATCCCACAGGACCAGGCTGCCCACACGGGCGTTGGGAATGTCCAGCGGCAGGCTGGTGGCGTTGGTCACGATGAAACGCCCTGGCTGGTAGGCCATACAGAGGTTGCCGATATCGGCCTGGCCGGCGATGACGCCGTCCATCATCTCCTTGGCGCCCAGCAGGGTTCCCCCGGGATACGTTTTGATCTTCACCTTTCCGTTGGTGCGTTTTTCGACCTCCGTCTTCCAGCGTTCCATCTGGACACAGGGAAACGTCGGGGCCGGGGGGAAATTGGCATAGCTTAAGGTGATGGGCTGGGCGGCCGCGGCCGCCGGCAGCAGGAGCACTGTCGCCAGGATAAGAATCAGTCCGACTGTCAGGGTTGCGTGCATTCTCGTCTTCATCTTCATCTCCTCCACCGCTGGGGACCGCCGCTCGTCGCCGAGTCGGCAGCCCGCGTTTATCTCCTCACCGAATTACGGCCCGTCAGGCCCTTACCCAAAAAACAGTCAGGCGGCACCAAACGCATATCCCGCATCAAGCGCTCTCAAGGATGCCGCCCGCATTTCAGGACGCTTGTCCAAACGGACCTCCAAGACCTGATGAATGTCCTCGCGGGTGCAAAACAATCCGCCGCCGGTCGCATCCCGGTCGGCGCCCCAGGCCAGAGCGTAGCCCAGCACCACCAGATTGACGGCCCGGGGGTTTTCGATTTCACCGGCAATCGTGTCGGCATCGACGGCCGCAGCACCCGACCGCTGCCGGTCGCTGTTCACGATGCGCCACCCTTGCGCGTGGGCAAAGTGTCCGTGCAGATCCAGACTCTCGGCTTTGAGCCCCAGAAAACCATCGGCGCTACCGCTGCGGATCAAAGGGCTCGTAAAATCACCCACTTTGAGATGCGACACCACCGATCCGCCCCGCTGGGCCATGCCGTGGGTTTCGGATGTCAGTACGGCCAACCCGCGGGTAATGGCCGCTTCCGCCAGAAGGCGTGTGACGAAAAGAACCCCCTGGCCGCCCACACCGCTGATCACGATCTGTTGTCGCACGTTTTTCGTCATTCTCCTTGCTACAGCCTTGGACGACCTCGTGAAACGTCACATTTGGCCGGGGCTTGTCATTCGGGCGGAAGCCAGAATCCAGTAATGCCGGCATGTTCTGGATGCCGGATATGTCATCCCGGACCTGATCCGGGACCGGCATGACGGAAAAAATACTCTCTACGAACCCATCAGGTTTAGGGTCGCGAGCCCGGTTGAATCGATTCTTTGGGGCACACATGAACGCAAACCCCGCATCCGCTGCAGAGCACCTCGTCGATCAGGGCCCGGGACGCGTCGTC
>JASFTA010000448.1:0-3184 GCA_050114115.1 Desulfobacterales bacterium
GGCGTTTAATCTCTTCTTTTCGGCGATGATAGTTCAGCATCATATTCTCTCCGCATGAAATAGGACCCACAAAATCTGATCACTTGCCAGGCGTGCAATAATCACAATCACGCTCGTGTTGTCTATCCGGGCTCAATCCGGGGCCGACCGTTTCAAGGCGGCCTCAACCGCATCCAGGTTCATCGCCGCAATTTTAAGACCCGGATCGATCTGAAGGGCCTTCCGGTAACAGATGACCGCCTCTTCCAATCGACCCGTCTTGGTCAGCGCAGCACCGAGGCTGTTGTAGAGCAGGCTCGAACGCGGTTCGACCTTGATTCCTTTCGAAAAGTACCGAATGGCTTCGTGGAATTCGCCTCGATCGAAATAAAGATTACCGAGATTAAGGTAGGCGACACTGTAGTGCGGATTGATGGCCATCGCGTTTTTATACCATCTCACGGCCTCCGCATGCCGCCCTCTCTTTTTGGCAATCGTGCCCAGGCTTGCGACGGCCGGCTCAAACTCGGGTGCAATCGCGATCGCACGCTTAAAATGCCAAGCCGCCGCCTCAAGGCGATCTTCCTTGAGCAATACGAAGCCAAGATTATGGTGGGCCATATAATTATCGGTTGTCGTGGCCAACATGTGCTCGAAAAGAGTTGTGCTGTCCGCCCAGTACCCAACCTGGCGCCAGGCAAGATTCGCAAGAATTCCGAGAAGGACCAAGGCCGCCATGGCCGTCCCGCGAATTTGCGCTTTAGACTTACCTGCCAGCCCGTCTGCCACCCACCACACCAGGCCAATGAAAAGACCGATGGCCGGAAAATAAGCCCAGCGGTCCGCCAACGCGGGCCACAATCCAGCCTGAACAAGGCCGATCTTGGGCACAAGCGTCCCTATAAACCACAGCCATCCAACCAGTAAATACTTCCATCGCCGCATGTTGATGATCAAGTAGAGGGTCACCAGCAGCAGCAGCAGCAGGCTGGTCACAACCTGCCAACTCGGGATACTCGGGGGGAAAGGGTAAAACGCGGCGAGATTCACGGGATAGAACAGATTGCCCAGATACTTGAGGTATGAGACGATTGCATTGGCCATGCGGAGCGGAAAAGGAACATGGTCAACGGAAACGGTTGTGCCGAAACGAAGAATGGAAAACAGAATCGCACCGATCGTCATGCCCAAGAAGGGCACTTTCTCGACGATCAGGCCGGCAATCGATCGGGCGGCATGACTTGTCGTGATGCGCAAGCGTGGGAGCGCCTGCCCCGCTTCTGTCCTCGGGAACGCGTTTTGATCCCCGGTTCGGGGAACCAAATCAATCCGTCTAAACGGCCAGTAGTCCAACAGCAGCATGAGAAAAGGCAGGGTTACCAATATGGGTTTGGCCATCAGGCACAGCAGATAGGCCATCATGGTCAAGGCATAATGTTTGCGCGAGGGGCGCCGGGCATAAGCGGCATACTGGATGAGGGTCAGAAGGCCCAATCCCGTGCTCAATAGGCTGCTTCTCTCTGTCACCCAGGCGACACACTCGACGTTGATCGGATGGACGCCAAAAAGGGCGGCGGCGGCGGCACTGCGACCTACGCTTCCCGTGGTCTTGTATAAAAACCCGTATAACAACAAAACGTTGATCAAATGAAGCATCAGGTTGATCAAATGGTGTGATCCCGCATCGGCGCCGAAAAGCTCAAAGTCCAGCATGTGGGTCAACCAGGTCAGCGGCCGCCAGTAAGATCGATCCTGATCACTGAAACCGAGCGCCCATACAACCCCCGCCACCGAAAAACCATACTTAACATTCGGGTTGTCGACAATATAGTCGTAGTCGTCTAGATCGACAAAGGCGTGCTGTCGCACCTGCCCGTAGGGTAGCAGGATCAAAGCGATCAGAAAGGCGATGACAACGAAACGCAAGTAATAGGGATCTTTAATTTTTCCTGTGCTCACGGGGTTTTCTCCGCGATTACCGCTTGAGCATCTATTTCAATAACGGCGAATAAACACCGGTGTTGCGGCATCGGCAAAACCCTCTGTGGGTCTGCGCTTCCATTTGACTTGCCATGCCCTGGGGACGATTTGATCTTCAGATTAAACCTACCAGTGATTTAGTGTTTTATAAAACTATTTTCGTACCATTTTATCGACCATCGTTGCGATCTCTTAACCCCAGCCTCATCGATGAGCTCGGCTCGCGGGCATTTCGATCGGGCCACCCAAAAGGCAAGGTCAACATATCCGCGCACCCTTGTCGGAACTTGAGGCATCCACACTTCAGGCTATGTCCTGCACGGATTTTCAGTGTTTCTCAATTCGCACGTTCAATTGGCGCAAAATGTCAAATAAAGTGCGATTGGTGTCAAGACATCCAAAAGATGCCGGCCTAAATGTATAGACGCGACCCTTGGGTGGAAAACGCACGTGTGCATTTCCCCCACAATATGGCTGTGTTCCTGCCGCCATGTGAAGCCTGCTTAAGCTTAAATTCGGTGAAGTCCCAAAAAGAGCGCGCCGTTTGAGGTAGCCATGTCTGCGGACATCAAGATATACGAAGACCACAGGATTATTCAACGCACCGTTACCGGTGAGTTGTATACGAAGCGCTCACTCAGATTGGTGCAAGAACTGGCCGGCGCTATCAAACTAAACAAAGGGTACCATATTCTGGTCGATCTGAGGGATACCATGACCCGGCCTGAAACGTTGGATTTAATGGAGATCGCTACCGCGTGTTCGAGGTACAGATATGATTTTAAGGGTAAGATTGCCTTCCTCATCCCGGATACGGACGAGCGGAACAAAGCTGCCAAGCTGTTCCGAACCTGTATGGAAGCCCAAGGCTTCGTTTTCAAGCAGTTCTTCGATCGCGAAGCAGCCATTGAATGGCTAATCGCTTAGCCTTTTTAGAACCTATCTCAAAAAAATCTAAGTGCCCCTGGCGGTGTTTCCAGCTTTGCTGGATTCAGCATCAATTCTAAAAGGATTCGGTGCATCGTGGACCGGCTCTTGGCAGAACCGTAGGGGCCCGGCCCTACGAACCTGCATACATACTACGTGTATGCTCCGCTTTCTCACCGATTCACGCCGTCCAGGAACCCTAATCTTTATTTTGAGATAGGTTCTAGTCACCCCGCATTTCCACTGCTCATCACACCGTGCTTCATCGTAGACGATGGAAGTCCAGGCGCTAAAGGGA
>JASFTA010000449.1:0-3181 GCA_050114115.1 Desulfobacterales bacterium
AAGAGATTATCAACAGCATTCTGGCCGAGCGTCCCAACCATGCCCCCACCCGGATGCTCAAGGCCGAACTGCTCATATCCCAGCGGCGGTTCCCGGAAGCTTTGACCCTCTTGGACGACCTGGTTGCGGAGGAACCCAATATGGCCCGGGGCCACTATTTCAAAGCCCTGGCCTATCTCGGCCAGGGCGAGCGCAACCTGGCCCGACAGTCCCTTCAGACATCTCTCGAGCTGGCCCCGCGACAACCCCGGGCGCGCCTGATGCTGGCGGAAATGCACCTGATTGCCAGAGACCTCGACGCGGCGGAAAAGGAGGTGCGTGAAGTGCTGGCGATGGCCCCTTCCGAATATCGCGCTGTTCTGCTGCTGGGCAATATTGCTATGCTCAGAAGGGATCTCGAGGACGCCGAGCGACATTATGGCGAATTGATCCGGATTGCCCCTCAAGATCCCAATGGCTATTTTCGGATGGGATTGTTAAAAAATGCCGCTGGCGACCAGCAGGCGGCTATACGCCATTTTGATCGCGCCCTGACATTGGACCCTGCCATGCTGGAGGCCTTGCGGCAGACGGCCCGTATCTTAGGTGCGCAGCAACGCTTCGATGAGATTATCACCCGCTGCGATGACCACACCGCCAGGGTTGGTGACAACATGCGCGCGCGCGCCGTCCTAAGCAGCCTCAAGGGGAATGCCTTGCAGGCCAAGGGGATGGCTACGCAAGCTGAAAAGGCCTACCGCCAAGCGCTGGACCTGGATCCCGATTTCATGCCGGCCTATTATGCCCTGGCCGGGATGTATCTGCGGGACAACCGGGCCGACAAGGCCATCGCCCAGTATGAAGCCGCCCTGGCCAAGAATCCTCGACAGGCGGGTCTGCACACCATCCTGGCGACGATTTACGACCAGCAGGGGCAGCCGGACAAGTCCGAACAGCACTATCGCCAGGCCCTGGAGGTCGACCCCGAATTTGCGCCGGCCGCCAACAATCTTGCCTATCTGCTGGCGCAGAAGAATCAGCGCCTCGACGAAGCGCTGAATTACGCGCGGATCGCCAAGGAGCAATATCCCAACGATCCTGGGGTGATGGATACGCTGGGCTTTGTATATTTGCGCAAGGGACTCGTTGACAGTGCGATTCTGGAATTGGAAAGCAGTGCGGCCAAACTCGAAAATAATCCAACCGTGCACTATCATTTAGGGCTGGCTTACCATCTCAAGGGAAATCGCCAGAAGGCGCGTGAAGCGCTGCAGGCCGCCCTGGAACTGGATCAGTCCTTTGCCGATCGAGCCGCCGCGGAAAAACTGCTCAAGGACATCTGACCACGCTTAAGAATGTTGGCCCTGATGCGTGGGCCGTGCCCGATTAACTGAGCGCAGCGCCATCGCGTATCTACCAGGTGGCTTCTGAGCGCATACAACCAAATTCTTGTCCGAGTCAAAGACCATGTATCTCGAGCATTTTCAGCTGAAAGAAAAACCATTTCAAATCAGTGCCGATCCACGCTTTCTCTGGCTGGGCAGCAAGCACAAGGAAGCACTGGCCATTTTGAAATACGGTATTTTCGATAATCGCGGGTTTCTCCTGCTTTCGGGCGACGTTGGAACCGGCAAGACGACCCTGATCCATGCCCTGCTGCGATCACTGGGGTCGGATACCCTTGTGGCGATGGTGCCGGATCCGGGCCTGTCGCTTATCGATTTTTACAACTATATCGCCAAGGCCTTCGGCATCACCACGGCCTTTAAAACCAAAGAACATTTCCTCGAAATTTTTAAAATTTTTCTGCTCCGGAGCGAGAAGCAGCAGAAAAAGGTCTTGCTGATTATCGATGAATCACAGCGCTTGACTTCGGATCTGCTGGAAGAGATCCGTCTGCTTTCCAATATCGAAAAGGATTACACCAAGCTTCTCAATATTTTTTTCGTCGGCCAGAACGAATTCAACAGCATCATTTTAGAGCAGCGCAACCGGCCCCTGCGCCAGCGCATCACGATCAATTACAATATCGAGCCGTTGGAAAAGCACGAAGTCATGGAGTATATTCGCTATCGTCTGGCGGTCGCCGGATGTGAAGCGCCCTTATTCACCACCGAAGCGGTTCGTGATGTCTACACCTTCTCCGAGGGCTATCCCCGTCTGATCAACATTGTCTGCGATCATGCGCTTCTGACGACTTTCGTCCAGGGGGCCAAGCAGGTGGATGATGCCATCGTGCGGGAATGTGCCGAAGAATTGCGGATCAAGATGGTAACACCCCGCAACCCGGCCCCGCCGCCCGCCGCCGAAACGCTGGTGCATGCGGTGCCGCCCCCAGCGGCCGCGGCACCGCCGCTTACACCGGCCCCTCCGCCCCCCGAGTCCAAGGCAAACCCCAGCCAGACCATGCTGCTGATCATTTTTGGGCTCCTGTGCTTCATTGCCGGCCTTCTCGCCTTCACCTTGCGTGACCGTCCGCGAATCGCGGAAAGGGACAACCGCACCGTTGTGGTCACCGATACCCTTCCCAGCGAGGGGCGGCCACCGGCTCCCGTGGCGGCCGCCGAAGCCGGTGAAGCTTCGCACTCATCGGTCGGCCACGAATCGCCCCAGGGTGAGATGCGCGACAGCGCAGCGCCGTCGAATGCACCAGCGGGCGCAGATGAATCGAGCACGGCCCCAGCCGCCACGTCGGAAAGGCAGGCAGCACCCTCTTTAACCACACCGCCCGCGTCTGTTGCCGCCCTGCGGAAGGCCACCACCTTGCCGTCTGAAGATTCTGGGCCCCCCGCCGAGGCCAACCCGGCGGATGTCCCCTTGCCGGGTAAACTCATCCTCTACTTCCGAGCTGATTCCAACGACCTGTCCGACGTCGCCCTGCGCGAGTTGGATCAACTGGTCGCGGCCATTAAGGGACGGCCGTCGATACCGATCCAGATTACCGGGTACACGGATGCCGTGGGTAACCTGCACTACAATTTCAAGGTTTCCGAATTCCGGGCGAACATCGTCAAAAGCTTTTTGGTGGGACGGGGCCTTGATCCTCAATACATCGAATCCCGCGGACTGGGGCCAGCCAATCCGATCGCGTCCAACGACACCCTGGAAGGACGGCGCCTCAACCGACGGGTGGAAATCGAGCTGGTTGAAGAACAAATGTAAACCGGCCTCCCAGGGGTGGCATGCTGACAAAACATCCCGA
>JASFTA010000450.1:0-3180 GCA_050114115.1 Desulfobacterales bacterium
TCAAGGCCCAGGCCATCGCCCATTCGCCACAGACCCTGGCGATCATCATGCTGCCGTTGATGATCATCTACGTCTTCAACTACGCCATAAGCACGCTGACCGGCCGGCTGCTATTGGCCCGCGGTGATGCCATCGCGCTGGTCTACGGCACGGTGATGCGCAACCTCTCCATTGCCCTGGCCATCGCCATCAATGCCTTTGGCGAACGCGGGACCGACGCCGCCCTGGTGGTGGCCCTGGCCTACATCATCCAGGTCCAGTCCGCGGCCTGGTACGTCCGTTTCACGGAGCGCATCTTCGGAGCGCCGTTGACTGCACCCCATCGTCGCGCCAAACAGGACTGTCTGCCGGAGGGCGCGCCGCAGGCGTCATCCGGTTAGGATCAAAATCGATTTGGTAATCGCAACTCAAACAGGAGGAATGACATCAATGCAATCGATGGTCGTCTATTCCAGTCAAAGCGGTAATACCGGCATGCTGGCCGAAGCTGTTTACGAAACCCTTTCATCCAAGAAAGCCATTTATCCCGTGGGGGAAGCCCCGGAGCCCGACGGCAGCGACCTCATTGCCATCGGCTTCTGGCTGCAGGCCGGCCAGCCCGATCCCCAGACCCAGGCCTATTTGAAAAAAATCGGGAGACAAAAAGTGTTCCTGTTTGCCACCCACGGCGCCGCGGCCGATTCGGACCACGCCCGGCAGGCCATGGCATACGCGCAGCAGCTTCTCCCGGAGGCCGACATTATCGGGCAGTTCAACTGCCAGGGCCAGGTCAACCCTAAGGTTCTCGAAAAAGCCGCACAGAAACAGCCGCCGCCGGCGTGGCTGACCGATGCCCCCCAGGCGGTAGGGCACCCCAATCGTGACGATATCGACCGTCTCCGGGCGGTGCTCGGGAAATGCCTGAGCAAGGTTTAGATTGAGCGCAATGCTCGACTACGGGTTATCCCGAATGAGTGTCGACCGGCGGCAATTGCTGCTGGCCATCGGTGACGTGTCGGGGCACGGCATTGGGCCGGCCCTGCTGATGGCCAGCGCGAGAGGTGCTCTGCGGGCCATGTCCCTTGGCCGACCGGCACTCGCGGAACGGGCCGCCCGCCTCAACCGCTTGATGGCCGAAGATGCGGCCGATTCAGGCCATTTCATGACCTTGTTCATGGCGGAGGTGAACACGGCGGATGACACCATGCAATGGGTCCGGGCCGGCCATGACCCGGTCTATATATTCGATCCGCAAACCCAACAGTTTCTGGAACGGGACGGTCCCGGCGCCGCTCTGGGTATCATCGACCAGGCCGATTTCGAAACCCGGTCCATGCCCTTCCTCCCGGGACAGATTCTGGTGATGGCAACAGACGGCATCTGGGTTGCTATCAGCGAGCGAATTTATTCACGAGCAAATCGAGCGCGAGTTCCAACACCGATACCGATCCCGCCCCCAGGCGGATAGACCGCCCCCCGAAGATCCGGTTCAGAGATTACCCCCAACAAAGAAGCGCCACAGCCAAACCGTCTTTTGGCGGGCGCCCTTCACTATTTATTTTTGATCAAATCCCTGAAGACGTTATCAGATGACCTGTTTCGTTGAATATGCGGCTTGTCGATAACAGGTGATTTATGCTATCAAAGATAATACCGCACACTCACAAACCGATCTTTAGAGTGGTCACCTTCCATAAGCAACAGCCGCATTCAGGGGTATGATGCGCACTTTCTTGTGTGCTGACGTGAGCAATACATTTGTTAACCAAAGGGGGCCTTATGCAGATGGTAAGACGCTTTTTTTACTTAAGCGGGATGCAGTTCATCCTGCTGGGTACATTTTTAGCTTTCGGCTCATCCGCCTGGGGTGTTGAGAAGGACCCGGCGTTTGGTCGGCAGATGGCCCAGCAGGCGACCAAGGGCAAGGCATTGTGGATTACGTCCGACCACACCCAGCATGACATTCTGAAGCAGGAATTTAATTCGGGGCCGGAGGTCACGAAGGCCTGTCTTTCCTGCCACAACCAGGCAGCGGCACAATTCCATCAAACCATCCACTGGACATGGATGGACCCGAATACCAGCAAGGATGCCAAACTGGGCAAGGGGGGGCTGTCGATCAACAATTTCTGAGTTAACATTCAAAGCAACGAGGCTCGTTGCACCTCCTGTCATGCGGGATATGGGTGGAAAGATAAAAGTTTCGATTTTTCGGACCCCACCAGGGTTGACTGCCTGGTCTGTCATGAACAGACTGGCACCTACAAAAAATTTCCGACCGGCGCAGGTTATCCGGTTAAGGAAACCAAAGTATTCAAGGGAAATAAAAAAACCTATCACCCTCCGGAATGGAACAAAGTGGCGCAGAGTGTCAGCCGACCGGGCCGCAAAAACTGCGGTGCCTGTCATTTTTCCGGCGGCGGCGGAGACGGTGTCAAACACGGGGACATGGACTCGTCACTGGTGAAGCCCGGCAAGCATCTTGATGTGCACATGAGTGTGGATGGGCAGAATTTCGACTGCACCCGCTGCCATTCAACCACCCTGCACCATATCAGCGGCCGGGTGTACACGACGCCGGCGGCGGAGCATCGCAAAAGTCTGATCGAAGACGATTTAGCCTCCCGGATTACCTGTGAATCCTGTCACAGTGCGCACCCCCATAAAGAGAACGCCAAGGCCAATGATCATACCGACAAAGTGGCTTGTCAGAGCTGCCACATCCCGGCATTCGCAAGGGTGAATCCGACCAAGATGTGGTGGGACTGGTCCAAGGCCGGCGATAAAAAGAACGGCAAACCCTATGCTATAAAGGGAGATCTGGGCAAGCCCGTTTACGATACCAAAAAGGGGGAATTCATCTGGGCAAAAAATGTTCAACCCGAATACTTCTGGTACAACGGGGCGCTTGAGCATTTGACGGTCCAGGACACTGTCGATCCTGCGCAGGAGGTCTGGCTCAACCACCCCATGGGGGATCGGGACGATCAGAATTCGCGGATTTTCCCCTTCAAAGTCCATCGCGCCAAACAGCCGTATGACAAGGTCCACAAGAATCTGGTAATCCCCCATTTGTTTCCGAAAAACAAAGAGGATCAGGACGCCTACTGGAAAGGCTTTGACTGGAGCAATGCCATCAAGTCCGGGATGAACTATGCCGGTTTGCCGTATTCAGGAGAATATGACTTTGTGGAAACCAGC
>JASFTA010000451.1:0-3176 GCA_050114115.1 Desulfobacterales bacterium
GCGTCCATGGCACCGCCCTCCCGCAGGGCCAGTAAAAAGGCTTGGGCCTGATTTTCCGCCAGGTTCCAGCGTTTCTCCTGTTGCAGATCTTCCGTCAGGCGGTCCCGGACGCTTTCCAGGCCGGGGACTTGCGGTTCCTGAATTTCCGTAACCTGGGCGATATAGTAATCTCCGCCGATTTCTTTAACCTCGCTGATCCCGCCGGCTTTGAGATCGAAGACGATCCGGCTGAAGGCCGCCGCATCGGAAATGCCCTCGACAGGATCGTTGCGGGCCATCATCCCGGTGGTGAGCAATTCCCGTCCCAACTGCTGGGCGACCGCCGCCAGGTCTTCGTCTTCGTAGGAGAGATCATAGGCGGCCTCCGCATCTTCGAGGGCCAGCAATTGGGCCCGGCTATTGGTCAACTGGCCCCGAATCTTGTCATCCGCCTCCGCCAGCGTGCGGGTTCGCTCGGGATTCTGTTTTTCGACCTTGATGATATGCCATCCGAATTCGGTGCGCACCGGTGCGCTGACCTGGCCGGCCTCCAGGGCAAAGGCGGCCTCTTCGAAGGCCTTGACCATCTGCCCCCGACCGAAGCGACCCAGATAGCCGCCCGCTTCACGGGTTGGCCCTTCGGAATGCGCTTTGGCCAACTCGGCAAAATCGCTCCCGGCCGTGATCTGAGCGTACACCGCCTCAGCACGCGTACGCGCGGCCTCGACAGTTGCCGAATCGGCATTCTGGTCGACCTTGAACAGGATATGCCGGGCTTCGATGGTATGCGGTGTCTTGAATTCATCGATATGCTCATCGTAATAAACCGCGACATCATCGTCTGACAATTTAACCTGGGGGCGGTAGTCAGCGGAGCGGAAAGCCAGATAGCGTACGTCGCGTTTGGCCGGTGTCCGGTAGCGCGCCTGGTGCTCCTCGAAATACGCGCCCAGGTCGTCCTCGCTGAGTTCGATGGCGGCCGCCTGGTCGATGCCGATAAGGACATATTCCAGATTGACCGCCGCATTTTGCCAGCGATACCAGTCGTCCGCTTCGCTCCGCGTGACCTTGGCCGCCCGGGAGATCACATCACTGATCTTCTGAATCAGCAGGTCCTCACGCTGGCTGACCTCGAATTCCTCAGGGGTCAGACGCAACTGCGCCAACATCTGTCGGTACTGGGGCGGGCTGAAATTACCGTTGGATTGAAAGGCTGGAATGCTGCGGATGTGATCCATCACCTCTTCGTCGCTTACCCGGAAGCCCATGGCCTCGGCTTCGCGCACCAGAACGACCCGGTCGATCAGTTGATTCAGGGCCTGCTCTTTGAGATTCAGGGCCTTGAGCGTTTCCTCGTCGAGATTGCTGCCGAACTGGCGGCGGATGTTATCGACCTGCATCTGGTAGGCTTGCGCCCACTGGGAATAGCTGATCGATTGGTCGGCGACCCGGGCCACTTCCGGATTACTGGATTGCTGATTGGTTCCCACGCCCCAGAGGACAAACACCACCACGATAGCCCCCAGAAGCAGCTTGATGACCCAGCTGCCGGCGTTTTCTCGCATCGACGTAAGCATAAAAGCCCTTTCAATCTCAATGAAGACGGTCGCGTCAAAAATCCGATAGCGGCGTTACACTTCAGCCCTCGTCATTGCCACGTAACATGAGTGCGCTAGATTTTTCCGGATTCGTTTGCCGTATCTCGAACTTTTCCGAGACCGTCCGAAACATGGCTTTTCGCGAAACCATCAATTATGTTAGCATGTGTCCTCATATAAAAGGATAAGGCTATAAATTTATCGAACTTCTTTGTCAACTGCAACCCAACTCTCATAGGCAACCCGAACCTGGCCGTCGACCACGGCCCCTGGTTTCAGGTTGCGGTGGTTACCGCGGTCGATCGGCTTGGAAGTTCCGGGGGGAAAAATCCTATTGACAGGCCTATGGCGGGCTGTTAGATGTAACGCTTACCATGTGGGGCTGTAGCTCAGCTGGGAGAGCGCATGACTGGCAGTCATGAGGCCAGGGGTTCAAGTCCCCTCAGCTCCACCACAAATGATTTCAAGGGGTTGGCGCACTTGGCGCGGCCCCTTTTTTATTGGGGGGAATCGCAACGCCGATGGCAGGGTAAAGCAAAAGAGGATATTGACCGATGACACGCTAGAGCATCTTAATGATGTGGCCGCGTTTGCGTCGACCGTCCAAACCCATCAGAGAAAAGGACCCACAGGTGATCAGCCGGGAATATATTTTAGCCCGCAAATTCCAGCTGCAGTATTACCGCGACGTGCCTCTGTTTTATCGGACGAACGGCGAAAAATATGTGCTCTACAAGCGCTCCGGGGAAACCTTGAGCGAGATGCGCATCGAAAGAGAGGCCCATCCGGCCCACTTGTTTATCCACCGGCGTGACAAGATCCGCGGCATCCAGGAAACCCAGCAAGCCTTCAACACCCAGCTCCAGTCGCAGATCGCCACCGGTGAGTCGGCCAAGGTCAGGGAAACCATCAGCCACATCGTCGGAGAAACCCTGTCCGAGCCGCGCAGCGGCAGCCTGGAGGGCCTCTCCGCCACCGTGCGGATTCTGGTGCAGGACTATACCCGCGACAGCCAGATCCTTAAAAACCTGCTGGACGTTTCGGCCTCCGACTACACCACGGTGATTCACTCCATCAACGTGATGGCCCTGGTGCTGGCCTACGCCAATACGGTCGATTTTACACCCGCGCAGAAAAGAGTGCTGGCCATCAGCGCGCTCTTGCACGACGTGGGCAAGACCAGGATCGACCCCGCGATCCTGAAGGCCGAACGGCAGCTGACCGATGACGAGTTCAAGAGCATGCAGCGCCACACGATCCTGGGCCACGACATCCTCGAGCGCTGCCGCTTTGCGGAAAGCGACATCAAGAAAGTGGCCCTCCAGCATCATGAAAAAATGGACGGCCGCGGCTACCCCCACGGACTGCGGAACATCAGCACGCCCGCCCAGATCATCGGGCTGATCGACTGCTACGAGGCGCTCACCAACGACGACCGGCCCTACCGCAACGCCATGGAGCCCCTCAAGGCCCTGGAACTGCTGCGCGACGACGTGATGGCCGGCAAATTCAGCAAGGCCAAATTCGCCATCTTCGCCAACAGCCTGGTGGGGATGTACCAGCCATGAGTTCCGCCGCGTTGCCGAAAATCCCTTCCTG
>JASFTA010000452.1:0-3175 GCA_050114115.1 Desulfobacterales bacterium
CTTCTTCTTCGAAGACCTCCAAGGCCGCAACGCCGGCGACACAGGCCAGGGGATAACCCCCGAAGGTCGAGCCGTCCGAACCTTTCGTAAAGGCCATGTCCATCAGGTCAGCGTGCGTCACGAAGGCCGAAAGGGGCACCAGGCCGCCCGAAAGCGCCTTTCCCAGCACCAAACCGTCCGGGACGACCCCCTCGTGCTCGAAACAGAATTTGCGGCCGCTACGCCCCAGGCCGACCTGAATTTCATCGAAGAGGAGCAGCAGGTCGTGCCGGTCGGCGATGTCGCGCAGTCCCTTGAGAAAACCGGGCGGTGGCACCCGCATGCCGCCCTCCCCCTGCATGGGCTCTACCATAATGCCGCAGGTATGCGGATTGACGGCGGCTTCCACCGCATCCAGATCACCGTAGGCCGCTGATACGAAACCGGGGGTCAGGGGGCCGAATCCCCGGCGGTAGTGGTCCACCGTGGAAAAGGACACCTCCGTGATCATACGGCCGTGGAAGTTGTTGTCGAAAACGATGATTTCCTGGCGGCCGTCGGGGATGCCTTTGGCTTTCCAGCCGTAGAAGCGGGCCATTTTGATGGCCGTCTCCACGGATTCGACACCACCGTTCTTGGGCAGGACTTTATTGACCGCCGTACCGAAGCGGGGGGCCAGCGGCGGCACGAACGTGGCCAGGCGCTCCAGGAAAACCCCCAGTGGATCGGTATAGACGACATTGGAGATCACCGAAGCGTAGTGACCCTGTAGGGCCTTGACGAGCGCGTTGACGATCTTGGGGTGATGGTGGCCGGGATTGGCCGCTGAATAGGCGGCCAGACAGTCCAGATAGCGCCTGCCGTGAACGTCGGTGATCCAGCTGCCGAAGGCCTGGCGGACGACCACGTTCAGGCGGTCGTAGTGATGGGCGCCGTACCTATCTTCCTGGGCCTGAATCCGGTTGTCCGCGAGGTTGGAGAAACCGTAGACCGGAGCCTGTTCCAGTGGGTTGAGAGCGCAGTACATGACAACCTCCTGAATTATGTTGCTATCTATGTAGCAACTTAATTCGAATCAAGCCAATTGTCAATCGTTTGCGGCCTGACCGACCGGCCTCCGGTGTCTTTCAGAAAATTGCCCCCGTCGCGAGGCGGTTGACCTTCCCCGATCGAATTCGCTAAAACCGGATCAATTATCGCAGAAACCTGGTCGATCCTGCCGTCCCGGCGTCATGATCGACCCCGGAGGAGAGCGCATCGTGGACATTTCCAGTCTGCTGAGGGATTTCGCCTTCAGCAAATACGAATCGGCCTGCTATCTCGCCCTGGTGGCCCAGCACCCCTCCAACGGCTCCCAGCTGAGCAAACGTTCCGGGATCGCCCGCTCACGTATCTACGACGTCCTGCGCAGCCTGCTCAAAAAGGGAATCGTTTTCGAAATCGAAAAAGGCTGCTATGTGCCCCTGCCCTTCGATGAACTGAAGAAGCGCTTTCGCAGCCAGTTCGAGTCAAACCTGGAACTGCTCGAAAAGCAGCTGGCGGCGATCGCCCCGGAAGCCGATTACGAATACCTGCTGACCCTCAGGGGCCGGGACGCGGCCCTGGCCAAGGCCACCGATATTATCGATACCGCCCGGCAGGAGCTCTACCTGCGCCTCTTTCCGCCGACCTGGCAACACCTGGAGCTATCCATCCGCTCGGCGTCGGAGCGCGGGGTGGGTGTGCGCCTGATTACCATGGGCGCGATTCCGCCGGTCTTCGACATCCAGGTATCCCACCCGGAAGTGGCGGGTCTCTATGACAAACTGGGGGGGGAGACGATCGATATCATTGCCGACCGGGCCGAGGCGCTGGTGGGCATGCTCGAAGACCATGGGCCTGACCGGTCGACGGTCATCTGGACCCGCAACCGCTGGTTCGTTACCGCCAACCGCGACAGCCTGCGCCACGACTTCTACCACTACTTTTTGGACAAACTCCACGAGCAGGGTCAGCGCTTGAGCGCCCGCGACCAGACCATTTACGATTTGATCAAAAAAGACGACTAGGCGCTGTTCTTCCTTTGCACAATGACCCTCCGGCTACAGTAGCGAGTATATGTGCCCGTGCATAACCTCGGCCCTCCCGCGATCACCGAAAACCCCGACGCGGATGCCGACTTCAGTGGTATTCGCCGCCTGCCGGACCACATTGATCTGGAAAGTGTATCGACGGTCGAAGTTGTCGCTAAGAAATGACGATCGGCGCCTGGCGGTGAGAAGGCATGGCTCCACCGCGTATTAATGAGATAATATGGGTCGGCCGAGCTTAGCTGTAAACCCGGGCCGACCCATCTAAATTTAGCGAATTCTGCGGGCAAGGGGAACACAGCCTATTGCCGCGCATCCCATAAACGGCACCAACAGCGCCGCGGCATCGAAGAACCAGTGCGGGCCGCCACCGATGCCTTTCAGGGCCAGATAGCCCAACCCGCCGCAGGTTAAGACACAGCCGAGATAGAGCCGGGCAATACCTGTGGTCGCTCTGGCCGCCTGCGAACGATCGCGCTCAAAACGACTGAAGACCAACAGAAACGGCAGCGTGGCCGCGGCAAAGAGAGCGACCCACAAGGGCCGCAGCGCCCACCACTGGGCCACCCCGGGGGGCACCGCAAATACGACCGGCTTGAACAGGAAAACGAGACCGATCACCAACACCATGGCCGTGCTGTGCCATAAGAACACAGTCATGATCATGCTGTTGATCAAAATGGTGCCGGTCCAGGGCACGGGGCGGTTCAACCACCGCCGAGCCGGCGACTGGAGCGAGAGCAGGAGGCCGATCTGGGTCAGCCCCAATGCCAGCAGGGGCCATTTGGGCGGCAGCGTATTGCTGATCGTATCGGTGGGCACCCCCACCATGCTCAGGGGATAAGGGCCCCAATGGACCAGGCCCAAAAGAAGCCCCAGGCCGCCTAGGGACATGACCGCCATCCTGGCGCTCGAGACCAGCCAACCCGCGTGCCAAGCATACCCCATCTGGTGTACGGCCAGCCAGACAAACAGATAATTGAGCCAGCCCAGCACCTGCCATCCCGCTGCGAAAAAGGCCGCATCCACCAGGGCCGCGCCGATCATCAAGGTGATGATGCTCGCCAGGCCGTATCGCTTCCAGGCCGCATGGGTCAGGGGCACAAAGAGCACCACGAGGATGTAGA
>JASFTA010000453.1:0-3163 GCA_050114115.1 Desulfobacterales bacterium
AAGATTATCGCGCCCTGGCGCGAATGGGACCTCAACTCGCGCACGGCCCTGATGGCCTTCGCCGAGAAACATGGCATCGACGTGCCCACCACCCATCACAAGCCCTACAGCACGGACGGCAACCTGTTGCACATCAGCTACGAGGGGGGGGTGCTGGAAGATCCCTGGGCGGCGCCGCCCGACGATATCTTCACCCTTACGACCGCGCCCCGGGAAGCGCCGGACGCACCGGAAACCATCGAACTGACTTTTGAGGCGGGCAACCCGGTGGCCATCGACGGCGAGACGCTGTCGCCGGCCGCCATGCTGACCCGGCTCAACCAGCTCGGCAGCCGCCACGGGATCGGCCGGGTCGATCTGGTGGAAAACCGCTTCGTGGGCATGAAGTCGCGCGGGGTCTACGAGACGCCCGGCGGCACCATTCTGCGCACGGCCCACATGGCCATGGAATCCATCACCCTCGACCGCGAAGTGCTCTACCTGCGTGACTCCCTGGGGCCCAAATACGCCCGTCTGATCTACAACGGGTTCTGGTTCTCGCCGGAGATGCGGATCATGCAGCAGATGATCGACCAGACCCAGCAGAACGTGTCCGGGGTCGTGCGCCTGGTCCTCTACAAGGGCAGCTGTCAGGTCACCGGCCGCAAGTCGGAATACTCCCTCTACCGGGAGGATTTCGCCACCTTCGAGGACGACGACGTATACAGCCACGAGGACGCGGAGGGCTTTATCCGCTTGAATGCCCTGCGCCTCAGGATTCAAAGCATGCTGGCCAAGCAACAGGGGTAGGAGCGCGATGAGCGACAAACTCTGGGACGGACGTTTTGCGGAACCAACCGACAAGGTGGTGGAGAAGTTTACCTCCTCGATTGACATCGACCGGCGGCTCTACCGTCACGATATCGAGGGCAGCGTGGCCCACTGCCGCATGCTGGCCAAGGTGGGCATCATCACCGACGAGGAGATGAATACCCTGGTGGCGGGTCTGGCCACGATCGGCCAGGAGATCGAAGACGGGAAGTTCGTCTACGACGATCGTCTGGAAGACATCCACATGCATATCGAGGATCGCCTGGGCCAACTGGTGGGGCCGGTGGCCCGCAAGCTGCACACCGCCCGCAGCCGCAACGACCAGGTGGCCCTGGATGCGCGTCTCTACCTGCGGGCGCAAACCGACACGGTGATTGCAATGCTCAAGGGACTGCGGGAAGTGCTCGTGGATATGGCCGATGATCAGCTCGGTCATATCATGCCGGGCTACACGCATCTCCAGCGGGCCCAGCCGGTGCTGCTCGCCCACCACCTGTTGGCCTATTATGAAATGTTTACCCGCGATAGCGGGCGGTTTGCCGACGCGCGCCTCCGCATGGATGTCAGCCCCCTGGGTGCTGCGGCCCTGGCCGGGACGACCTTTCCCATCGACCAGGCCTACACGGCCGAACGGCTCGGTTTCCGCGCAATAGCCGCCAACAGCATGGATGCCGTCGCCGACCGGGACTTCATGCTGGAATTCCTGGCGGCCGCCAGCATCACCATGGTCCATTTCAGTCGTTTGGCCGAGGAACTGATCCTGTGGTCCAGCAAGGAATTCGGTTTCATCGAACTGCCGGATGCCTTTGCCACCGGCAGCAGCATCATGCCCCAGAAGAAAAATCCGGACGTGCCCGAGCTGGTGCGCGGCAAGACCGGGCGGGTCTTCGGAGACTTGATGGCCCTGCTGACCACCATGAAATCCCTGCCGCTGACCTACAACCGCGACATGCAGGAGGACAAGATCCCGCTGTTCAGCACGGTGGATACCGTCAAGGCGGTCATCGAAGTGGTGACCCGCATGCTGCCGCGTATTCGCTTCAATACCGCGACCATGCGCCAGGAGAGCGACACCGGCTTTCTGAATGCCACCGACATGGCCGACTACCTGGTGGGGCAGGGGATGGCCTTCCGCGAAGCACATGCCGTGGTGGGCCGGGCCGTGGCCCATGCCCTCGCCCAGGGCAAGGAGCTGCATGAAATGCCGCTGGCGGAGATGCAATCCTTTTCCGAGACGATCGACGCAGGCTTGTATGAGGCCCTGAAACTCGAGCGGGTGGTCGACCGGCGTACCTCCGCGGGCGGCACGGCCACGGCCTGCGTGAGGGCGGCGGTGGCCAAGGCCCGCGAAGATCTCGTGGGCGCAAGCCAACCCGGTCAGAAAGGCGCGGCGTCCTGATGGGGCCGCGTCGATCCGGCGCTTGCCACGTCCGCTGCGGGGCGATGCACACGGGCGGGCGGTTCCTCCTGGTGCTGATCGCCGTTTTGGCGTTAAGCGGCTGCGGGATCAAAAAAGACCCGCGGCTGCCCCAGATCAATACGCCTTCGGGCGTCCGTGATCTGCGTGTGGCCGTGGCGGGCGAGGACATCCTGCTGGAATGGACCACGGCCGGCCTGGAACGCAAGGGGGAGAAGGCCGCCCAGGGGTTTTATGTCTACCGCGCCGACGAGCCGGCCGCAACCGAGGCCTGTGAAGGCTGCCCGATCCTGTTCAAACGGGTGGCCCTGGTGAAGATCTACCGCGAACTGGAACCCGAAGAAGTTTTGAGCTACCGCGAATCCAAGCGCGTCGGCGTACGCTATATCTTCAAGGTCGTGGCCTTCAATGACCGCGGGCTATTGGGGGAGGATTCCAATATTGTCCGCCTGACCACGGATTGACACCGGACGGTTTCGTAAGAGGTCCGATAGCGGCGTTACGCTTCGCCCCTCGTCACTGCGGCGTACTTGCGTACGCCTCATTCCTCGGGGCTTGCAAGCCTTGCTCTCGAACCTCTTACGAAACCGTTGGACTACAACATCCGGTGAGTTGGTTCCTTTTACTATTTGTTCATTTTCTTCCACGTGGAAGAAAACGAACCAAAAGAAGACGCCCGTGTCCCGCTTAATCCTGCGCGTCGTCAATCCGGCCGGAGTGCGCGGAAACTCGCCCGCCTGCGGCGGACTCAAACAGGTCCGCGCACTTTTTCCGTCCGCATCGCCGATGCTCGGCGCGGGACAATGGGGAATAGAACTAATACGCTGAGCAGGGTTATAAAACGCCGGGGGATATTTTAGGCCTCCCACTATATGCAGGAAGACCCGCTTGGATACGATGACCTGACTTATTTGTTGGTTTTAAGGAGATCTACCG
>JASFTA010000454.1:0-3158 GCA_050114115.1 Desulfobacterales bacterium
GTTCGGTGTAATAGTTGCGGCCGCTCTTGGCGCCATCGCAGCCGCCCACCAGGAAGAAATGCCGGATGGCCTTGTTCTTGACGGCCTCGATCACCTGCCCGGCAACCCCCATCACGGCATTGTGCCCGAAGCCGGTCATGACCTCTTTGCCGTTGCGGTCGGCCGTGAAACCCGGCATGGCCAGGGCCTTGTCGATCACCGTCGCGAAATCCGGACCAGGGACATGCTGAACGCCGGGCCAGCCCACCAGACCGGTGGTGAAAATATTGTCGTGGTAGGCATCCGTCGGTTTCTGGATGCAGTTGGTGGTCATCAGGATGGCACCCGGGAAAGCCGCGAATTCCTTGGCCTGGTTCTGCCAGGCCGTGCCGTAGTGACCGTAGAAATGGCTGTATTTCTTGAGCTCGGGGTAGCCGTGGCAGGGCAGCATCTCGCCATGGGTGTAGACATTGATGCCCTTGCCCTCGGTCTGCTTGAGGATTTCCGCCATGTCTTTGAGGTCGTGGCCTGAGACCAGGATGGCCTTGCCCTGTTTAACGCCCAGGGGCACCTTGGTGGGCACCGGGTGGCCGTAGGTGCCGGTGTTGCCGGCATCCAGCAGTTCCATGGCCCGCAGGTTGACCTCGCCGCACTTCAGCGCCAGCCCCACATATTCGTCCACGCCTTTGCGGGCATCGATGGTCGCGGCCAGGGCTTCATAGATAAAATCATAAATCGCATCGTCCTCCTGGCCCAGGATGGCGGCGTGGTCGGCGTAAGCGGCCAGCCCCTTGACGCCATAGGTGAGGAGTTCCTGGAGCGAGAGGATGTCCGGGTTGACGCTGGCGTTGGATTTGATGCCCACGCCTTCGCCCTGGGTGACCTGCTCTTCTCGGGTGGCCGCCGGCTTGAAGGTCACGGCCGGATGGCTGGTGTCCGCATCCGCCCTGGTCAGGAGTTCGTCGCGATAGGATGCGGCCTGCTGGATCATGGGCACAAAACGGTCCGGGTCGAAGTCCACGTTGGTCAGGGTCGAAAACACCGCCTTGCAGGTGAAACGGTCGATGTCCGCATTCTTGACACCGGCCTTGCGCGCGGCCGTGGCCGCCACGGCAAGACCCTTGAGGGTATACATCAAAAGGTCCTGAAGCGCCGCCGTATCGGGGGTTTTGCCGCAGACACCGATTTTGGTGCATCCTTCACCCTTAGCCGTCTGTTCACACTGATAGCAAAACATTGAATGCCTCCTTGAGTGCTATGGTTCTGTTTCATCGGGTTCTGTCGAATACACCGCTTGTCTACATGATCTGATGATGGGATGCATTGATTTAGGTCAAATTAAGCATTTTTCCCCGGGGGGCTATAAAAAAGGCCCCCTTCCCTGAAATCCAGGAAGGGGGCTCTGAAAGGTGCGGGGTTAAAAGTTCAGCGCGGAAGCGCTAAGGCGTTTCTCCGAATATCTGGACCGGCCGCGTGGTATCGCCGGTGGCGGCGGGGAAATCCTTGGCCACGTATGCTTTCTGACCGGTTTCGATCAGGTGGTTGGCCTCTTCCATATAGTTGGCAAACCGCAGCTTGCACTCGTAGAAGCCGTGCCACCAGGCGTAGTCCGGGGCCATCATCATGGCGCCCATGCGGGCCCGGCGGCCTTCGTGATGCCAGAGCTCGTAGTATTCGACCTCGAGGCGCTCGTCAAAAAATTTGGTCTTGTCCAGCAACCCTTTTTCGTACAGCTCGTCGAGTTTGGCCTTGGCCGGCTTGAAGTAGATCTCGTTGTACTCCTCCACGGCCTTGTCGAAGCCATCGTAGAAGTCGTCGATCCAGGCATTGCTATGGCAGGCGCTGCAGATGTTTTTCATCTTCTGACGCTCGTCCTGCCAGTTGGTCCCCGAGGGGAAGGGCTTGAAGTCCTGGGGGCGCACGGTGAGCGGGGCCTGGGTTTCCCAGGACAGGCGCTGGGTTACGTCGTGGCTCGTGGGCTCCTTGCCGGATCCGGACATGTGGCAGGCCGCGCAGGTGGGTGCGCGGTAGTCCACCCCCGGCGTCCAGGTGCCGCCGGCGGCGTTGAAGTTATACTCGTCCTTGTAGGCGTGGTAGATCGTACCGTGCTTGGACTCCTCGTAGATTTCGATCTGGGGATGGTCCGGACCCAGGTGACACTGGTCGCAGGCTTCGGGCATGCGGGCTTCGGCCACGGAAAAGCGGTGGCGCGTGTGGCAGGAGGTGCAGGAGCCCTTGCTGCCGTCCAGATTGAGCCGACCCACGCCGGCGTTGGGCCAGGTGGCCGGATCGATCTTGCCGTTTTCGTCGATCTTGATCACCGTCCCGTGGCAGTTGAAACAGCCGGTCTTGCGCTCGTTGTCCGAATTCATGCCCTTGTTGAGCCAGGGATCGATCTTCCACATGATCTCGATCGTGTTGGCGTGCTTGGATTTGCTGTACTGGGTGGCTTCGTCCGGATGGCAGCGGGAGCAGTCCTTGGGGGTCACGATCGAGGCAATCGGCATCTTGTACTTCTGCTCGCCCCAGGGCATGTCGGACCGGCTGTAGTACTTCTCGTGGTCCTGGGCGATGTCCTGGTCGCCGGGCTGGATTAGGTGGCAGTCCAGACAGGTGATGTTGGCATTGGCGTGGCGGCTCTTGGCCCAGTCGGCGAAGACACCGGGGGTCGTGGCCCGGTGGCATTCGATACAGGCCTGGGCCTCCGGGGGCACGCTGCGCTCGATCCGGTACTCCTTGACCTTGGCGTAGTTGGGCTGCTGGGCCAGGGCCCCGGGTAGGCACAGGGCAACGGTCAGCAATCCGACGGTTAAAAATAACAGTGTTCGCCTCATGGGTCCTGCTCCTTTCGGTTAGCGATAAAACAAATATTTGAAACCGTTAAGCAAAGGCGTTACAGCTGTCTCAACCCCTTGGCCTGATAAGGGACGCGCCGGGTCTGGCGGAACATGACCAGGCCCCGTTCGGAGTGCACCAGGTCGTAGTGGCAGTCGATACACTTCTTTTCGTAGCCCGGACGGGCATAGACCACCGAACGGTGGGCCAGCATGGCGCCCCGCTGGGTGGGCATGTGCAGCAGGTTGCGGTGGCATTTCTGGCACTGGCTGTTGTCGAAATTGGCATAGGCCAGTTCACGGGCTTTTTCCTGGTCGTATTCGCCGCGGAGGAAATGAATCGCC
>JASFTA010000455.1:0-3142 GCA_050114115.1 Desulfobacterales bacterium
CCAGCGCACCGATAGGCCCGTGCGGGCGCATCAGGCGGCCTGACCCGCCGTGCCTTTCTGCCCCCGGGTCAGGAACCGCACCACCCGGGGATCCTGTGATTCCGCCCGCAGGCGCTTGGGGTCCCCTGCCGCGATCATGGTCTTGGTTTCCGGATCCAGAAAGACGGAGTTGTTGCCGATGTCGAATATGCTGGCCAGCTCGTGGGTCACCACCACGATGGTGGCCCCCAGGCTCTCCCGGATCTCCAGGATCAAATCGTCCAGCAGTTTGGCGCTGATCGGATCCAGCCCGGCCGAGGGTTCGTCAAAAAAGAGAATTTCGGGATCCAGGGCCATGGCCCGCGCCAGCCCGGCCCGCTTGCGCATACCCCCGCTGATTTCGGAGGGGTAGTAGTCCTCGAAGCCGGCCAACCCCACCAGGGCCAGCTTCAAAGAGACGATTTCCCTGATCTCCGCGGGCTTGAGGGGTGTGTATTCCTGCAGGGCCAGGGCCACGTTCTCGGCCAGGGTCATCGAACTCCACAGGGCGCCGCTTTGGTAGAGAATCCCCATGCGCCGCATGAGACTTTCGCGCGCCGCCGGTTCCGTTTCCCAGAAATTGACGTCTTCGTAGAAAACACGGCCCGTGGCCGGGGCCTTGAGCCCGATCAGGATGCGCAGAAGGGTGCTCTTGCCGCAACCACTGCCTCCCATAATGATGAAGATATCCCTGCGATTAATGGTGAAATCGAGATTGCGCTGGATCACGAAATCACCATAGGCCATGGTAAGATCTTCCACAACGATATGGCTCTGGTTTTCAGTCATATATCCGGATGGGTGTGATTACGGTTCCTTCCAACTGCTTTAGCCCCCCCAGACAACCCCCATGACGATCCCGGCTTTATGGTTTCCTTCAAGCCGCTCAGACGCCGACGACATCGCAAATCACCGTAATCAGCGCGTCGGCCACGACAATATAGACAATGGCCGTGACCACCGCCGAGGTGGCCGCCGCCCCCACGGCCATGGCGCTGCGGCCGCACTGCATGCCCCGCATGCAGCCGGACATGGCCACAATGACGCCAAAAATCGCGCTCTTGACCAAGCCCACCAGGAAATCGCCGAGGCCCACGGCCGCCTGGGTCTGCACCAGGTACTGCTTCAGGGGCAGTTCGAGCAGGCCGGTGCCCACGATGACACCGCCCAAAATCCCCATGAAATTGGCGTACAGGCACAGCAGCGGCATCATCAGCACCAGTGCCAGCGTACGGGGCAGCACCAGGTAGTCGATGGGCGACATGCCCATCGTCACCAGGGCATCGATCTCTTCGTTGACCTGCATGGTGCCCAGTTGGGCCGCAAAGGCGGCCCCGGTGCGCCCCGCCATGATGATCGCCGCCATCATGGCACCCATTTCCCGCGCCATGCCCAATCCCACCAGATTGGCCACGAAAATCTGGGCCCCGAACATCTTCAGCTGCACGGCCCCCACGAAGGCTAAAATCAGCCCCACCAGAATGCTGATCAGGGAGACGATCGGCAGGGCCTGGGAGCCGCAGTTCTGGATAAAAACCCCGAAATCGCGCCAGGGAAAGCGTGCACGTCCGGTGATCAGCCTTATGAACCCCTGGGCGCTTTCGCCGGTGAACTGCAGTAATTCGACCGTGGCCTGCCAGGCGGCTTCGGCCGTCATACCGGCACGCACCAGAAGGCTTGCGCGTACGGCCTCGCGGCGGGCGCCCTGGCGTTCGGGCACGGCCGTGGCCAGATGCAGCATGCGCCGGGCGCCGTCAGGCAGGCCCTCGTCTTCAAGGTTGATATTGCGCGCCTGGCAGTGGGCGTGGATTTTAATGATGAAGGCCAGAAACTGGCTGTCCCAGCGTGTCAAGCGAGTGGTGTCGAAAACCAGCGTATCCGTCTTGCCGGGTTCACCGATGGCGTCCCGGAGCTCCCGGAAATCGGGAATGGCGGCATCCAACATCCAGGCGCCGGAGAACCGCACCTCCCCAACCCGCGCCGATGGTCGCCGGCACTCAACCGCAGGTTTTTCCATAGACGCTTGCATAGGCCATCCAGGACCCCTGGCTAAAGATTTATGGACGCGCCACGGGCGTGGCAGTTCATCTGTGATCGACGGACGGGCTTATCGCGAAAGCCAACGTGGAAAAAGCCTGCTAAAAGGCGTAGTGGAGACCCACCATAATCATGTTGACCCCGGGGTTTTCGTCGGACAGGCTGGCGTTGGACATGTGCTGCACACGCACCCTGGCGCTAAGCTGATCCCAGAAACGGTAGGTCATGCCGATATGGCTGGTAAACGAAAAAAGCGTCCCGAGATCTTCGTCGCCGTATTCGTCTTCGGACATAAGGGTTGCCGCCGAACCGACGCGGACCGTAAAGTCATGCCCATCGCCCACCACAAAGGCAAGTCCCAGGCTGCCGATGGCGCCGGTTTCGCCCCCGCCGTCGAGGACGCCGGCCGTGCTGGTCACGCGCATGCCCAGCGTGATGGGATCACTGATGGTCCAGCGCCAGGGGATCACGTAATTGAGCAGGGCTTCATACTGAGTGAAGGATTCATCACCGTCATTGAAGCTGGCGCCGCCCTGGGCGCCGATTTCCGAACGGGTTTCTTCTGCCAAGAGCGGGTCGGTGAAGGTCAACATGATGATCAGGGCCACGATGGCAAGTCGGACAGGCGGCGGTTTCATAAGCTTCTCCAGGGTCTCGATCTCAGCGGCGCAATTCGGAAAGCAGCAACGCGGTATTGCCGGATAAAACACCCGATAATCACCCGAATGTCAAGTTATAATTGGATTTTTGGGTTGCAACCCGCTTTGCGAAGCCGTATGTTTAACCTTAACCAAATGGTTGCCGGCGCGCTTTGGGGATAAAGCGCCCGTGCGGTTAGAAACACGCCTTGATGCGAGACTTGCCCACCAGCAAAACCTGACCGTTAACTGAAGGAAACGACAGTTAAAGCGAGCGGTTGGAGGGCATCTTCTTTTTCCGTAAGGCCCTGCCAGATGGCGGTCAGCGTCGACACGCGCCCGTTTGCGGCCCTCCCGGCCTGAAAAAGTCGCTAGAGGAAACGCCTGATGAAAGTCAGCGACTTCAACGCCCGCTTCACTCAGCTTAAAAAAACAAGCCCGCAAGCCAT
>JASFTA010000456.1:0-3141 GCA_050114115.1 Desulfobacterales bacterium
GTTGACCAGTCCCGGCAGGACGATGCCGCCCCCGGCATCGACGGTTTCCACGGCCGGGGGCAGGGGCGCATCTTCTCGCTGTGAGGCGATTGCAGCGATCCGATCCGCCTTCACGCCTAAATAACCTTTTGGTATGATGGTGTCTTCGGCATCGACCGTGACGAAAATGCCGTTGTGAATCAGAAGGTCGTACATGGACCATACACCCGTTCAAACAGCGAAAAAATTATGAAATCTCGGGTCCCAGGCGGTTTGTAAGATGCTCGTGATACGGCCTGCAAATCCCAAGTAACGCAGCCTAAACCGGGACCGCCGCAACGACGAAGGCTGAAGCATAACGCCGCCATCGGCCCTCCTACCAAGACATCAACGATAAACGAGCAAAATGTTATCTGTCTGACGGTTTCGTAAAATACCCGAGATCAAGGCTTGCGAAGTCGGAGGAATGAGGCGTACACCAGGTACGCCGCAATGACGAGGACTGAAGTATAACGCCGATACCGGGTATTTTACGAAACCGTCAATTTTGGGCCCCGATGGTTCGTGCTAGCTCCCCCATCCGCGTCATAATGTCGTCGGCGTCCAGGAGGGTCAGGTGGCGGTTTTCCACCAGGATGCGGCCCGCCACGATGGTGGTGGTCACATCCCCGCCGCGGGCGGCGTAAACCAGGTGCGAGGCCGGGCGATAGAACGGGGTGAGATGGGGCTGGCGGGTGTCGATCACGATCAGGTCGGCCTGTTTGCCGACCTCCAGGGAGCCGATCCGGTCGTCCAGGCCCAGGGCCCGGGCTCCATCGATGGTGGCCATGCGCAGCACGGCCTCGGCATCCACCACCGTGGGGTCGAGGGTGGCGACCTTGTGCAGTTTGGCGGCCGTGTCCATCTCGCTGAGCATGTCCAGGTCGTTGTTGCTGGCGCAGCCATCGGTGCCCAGGGCCACGCAGATCCCGCGCGCGAGCAGATCAGGCACCGGCGCGATGCCCGAGGCCAGTTTCATATTGCTTTCCGGGTTGTGGACCACCTTGACATGGTGGGTCCCGAGCAGATCCATGTCGGTGGCATCCAGGGCCACGCAGTGGCAGGCCAGCAAGTTGGGGCCGAGCACGTTCAGATCAGCCAGGTGCTGTACTGGCGAGGCCCCGTGGCGCTCACGGATGGTCCGGACTTCGCTGGCGGTTTCGGATACGTGGATCACCAGGGGGATCGCGTGGGCTGTGGCCAGCCTGGCGGCTTTCCGCAGCAGGTCCGGGGCGCACAGATAGGGCGAGTGGGGCTCGACCGCAATCGTAATGAGCGGGTCGTCGCGCCATTTGTCGATCAGCATTTCCGTATAGCGGAACCCGTCTTCGATGGGCCCGTAGTTGGGGGAGGGGAAGTCGTAGAGGACTTCACCGACCACCGCCCGCATGCCGGCGGCATGCGCGGCTTCGGCCACGGCATCTTCGAACAGGTACATGTCACAGAAACAGGTGGTGCCGGAAAGCAGCATTTCGGCACAGGCCAGCAAGGTGCCCAGATGGACGTGTTCGGCCTTGAGGCGGGACTCGGCCGGAAAAATATGGTCGTTGAGCCAGTTCATCAGGGGCAGGTCGTCGGCCAGCCCCCGGAAACAGGTCATGGCGGCATGGGTGTGGGCATTGACCAGACCGGGCAGGATCAGGCCGCCGCGCGCATCGACGTGTCGTTCGGCGTGCCAGCTGGCCGCTTCATGGGCCGGTCCCACGGCGGCGATCCGGTCGCCGGCAATGGCCACGAAGCCTTCGGGGTAGGACGCTCCGGTCGGGTTTTGCGTGAGGACCCAGCCGTTGTCGATGAGGATATCGGCTTTAATCATCGGTTGGCAGATCCTCCAAGATACCGATCATCAACTGCTTTAAACGGGGGGCCGCTTCGTCGGCCACGGCAATGATGTCTTCCACCGTGGCCGGCAGCGGGGCGTCTGGATCGGCGATATTGGTGATGACGGACAATCCCAGGATGCGCAGACCGGCGTGTGCCGCCGCGATCACTTCGGTGATCGTAGAAAGGCCTACGGCATCGGCGCCAATGGTGCGCAGGAAACGCAGTTCGGCCGGGGTCTCCAGAGAAGGTCCCTTGAGGCCGGCGTAGACACCCGAGGACAGGTCCAAACGCAGGGACCGGGCGATAACCCGGGCCCGCTCCATGAGGTCGTGGTCGTAGACCCGGCTCAGGTCCGGGAACCGTGGGCCCCATTCGTCGACATTCGCTCCGACCAGCGGATTTTCGCCTGTCAGATTGATATGGTCGCTGATCAGCATGATCTCGCCGGCCCGGTGGCGCGGATGGAGGCCTCCGGCCGCGTTGCTGATCAGCAGAAAACGGCCCCCTAAAGCTTGCAGAATACGAACGGGAAACGCGACGTCTTGGGCGCTGTAGCCTTCGTAGAGATGAAAACGGCCCTGAAAAGCGATCACAGCGCGGCCGCTGAGGCCGCCGATCAGGAGCCGTCCGCGGTGGCTTGCGACCGTGGATTGCGGGAAATGGGGAATCTGGGCGTAGTCTAGGATGGATACGATCTCGATGGCCTCGGCACAGCCGCCCAACCCGGTGCCGGTCAGTAAACCGGCAACCGGCCGTGACGGGCAGTGGTTGCGAATGTAAGCGGCTGCTTCTTCCACCCGCTGTTTGAATGCCGTCATGGCAGATTGCCTTCCCGGGGCCGAACGATCGCGGGCGGCCCCTGATGGTTCGCTTGCGACGGGCGATCGTTCGGTAATCGCCTGCGAGTTCGGCGTCTACCGGCCATTCGCCAGAAAGGCTTATAGTCCACCGCCCGGGGGGCGTCAAGCCGGCCTCGATGCGATCGCGGTCGTAGCGGCAGCGTTATTTGACCTTGCCCAGTAGGGCCGATTATGCTAAATCCGATCCGTCATACCCACCTAAACGGATTAACGCTTGTGGAGATTGTCTATGAGTCCCGCTGTGCGCCCCGAACACGCTGATATCGCCCCCGACATGTGGCCCCAGATCGACGAGATTATTACCGCCAACCGCAGCATCAAGGGATCGGTCATTGCGGTCCTGCGCCAGTGCCAGGACGTGGTCGGATACCTCCCGGTGGAATTGATGGAATACATCGCCAGCGGCATGAATCTGGCCCGCAGCGACGTTTTCGGCGTC
>JASFTA010000457.1:0-3139 GCA_050114115.1 Desulfobacterales bacterium
GAATGCGCACAGGGCCCCGATGCTGATGAGCGCTTCCATGCCCGGGCGCCCTTTGAGGATGCCGGACAGGGCCTTGCGATGGACCGGACCGCCGCCGTAGAGCATGACGGCCGTCGTCATGACGACCAGCGGCCAGGAGAGTTTGTGGATGCTGTCGGGATCCAGTTGGGTAAAGAACCCGGAATAAAGCGCAAAGGACAGCATCATCACGTTCATGGTCAGAAAGATCGTGATGACCAGGCGTATGAACAGACGCCGTTTTTCGGTGTCGCGCGAAGGGTCCTGCGGTCGGCGGGCCCGGTAGCCCAGCTGGCGGATCTGATCCGCGATCATATCCGGTGAGCAGACTTGGGGCTGGTAGGTACAGCGCAAACGATCCGTGGCGAAATTGCAGTCGGCCCCGGTGACGCCTTCCGTTCGCAACAGGGTCTCTTCGATGACCCAGGCACAGGCCGGGCACCACATGCCGTCGATGGCCAGATTGACCGCCAAGCGATGACCCTGCGCGTGTTCTTGGTTTGGATTGGCGGGCGGCGCTTGCGCCGCGACCGGATGCTGTTCGCGCAGCGCGCGGGCCAATTCCGCCTCGGAGGCCGGGATGATCCCGGCCGCCACGCAACGTCGGAATAGGTCTGTTTGTCGGAATTGGGAAGGATCGGGGGCGTCGGCGGCCTCCGAAAGCATCATGTAGACTTGTCGGCAGCCCTGGCAGCAGAACGGCAGCTCGCGCCCTTCGAAAGTCAGGCGGAAGTCGCCCTCGATCAGCGGGAGACCGCAAAGGGCACAGCCTTCGGAATTCAGGGGCATGGAAATCGCGTCAGCGCACGCCGAGAGACTTGACGTAGTGCACGATCTTCCAGCGCTCGTCGGGGAAGATGGTGGTGGCCAGCGCCGGTTGGCGCCCGTCGGGCCGGTCGACGCCGTAGCTGATCTCCTTGAACATCTTGCCTTCGCCCGTGGCCTGGACTTCCGTGCTGCGCAGGTCGGTGGGCAGGGGTGCGAAACTCTGCCCTACGGTGCCCTGGCCGTCGTGATTGGGGCCGTGGCACTGAAGGCAAAAGGTGAAGTAGAGTTCGCCGCCCTCATCGATGATCGCGGGGGTGGCCGGCGAGAAAGGCGAGCGCAGGGTGGCCGGATCGGCCGTGCGGTAGAGGGCTTCGCCCCCGTGCACCGGGACGGCATCCTCATCCATGATCAGGATCGGATCTTCGTGGGGGCGAACAGCAGGCGTCTGCCACATGCGACCCCACTTGAAATAGGTGTCATGGATCGTAATGACGGAATAGGCCCCGAAGAAAACCGTCAGCGCGCCGAAGATGATGATAAGGTTCTTTTTCATTCACTCCCCCTCGGCGCCAAGGATATGTTGCGGATACGGCAGGGGCTGATAGACCGCGTAAGGCGACTCCGCGGGGACGTCCAGAATCGGGCGATAGTCCCAAGTGGGCTGCCCCTGGTCGCCGACCATTACAAATGCCAGCGCCCCCTTGAATAAAATCAGCGCGAGCATCGCCACAATGACGATGTAGGTCGTAAGGGCCGAGCCGTGGGCTTCGGGATTGTCCATGTCTATATGATCCTCTCGATGAGCCCGCTGACAATGATATAGCCGAAACCCCAGACGACCGTTCCGGCGATCACCAGCATCAGGACCAGCGGGAATGGTTTGTTCTGCTCCCGGATGCCGCCGGGAAAGACGTGGCCCGTCGAATCTTGGTCTCCTTCGTCGTCTTTACCACGCAAGTGCATGTATCCCAGAGCGGCGGCAAAGAGCAACAGCGCGGTCAATGCCGGAAAGAGGTAAAGGACGAAGTGCTGAAAATTGAGCAGTTCGAAATAGCGGGGATGCATGCGTTGCTCCCTTCGCGTTGAGCGTTTATCTTTTAAGCCCTACCAGCGGTACAGGGTGAAGAAAAGGACCGCTGCCGTCGTGGCCAGCCCGGTGCAGGCCAGCCCCAAAAGAACGTAGCCTTCCCAACGGTTCATCCGGGTCACCTTGGCCGCCGAACCGGGATGGGGCTCATCCGCCAACGGCAGAAACCGCAGGCGGCTCTGGTCACGAAATTGCTTATGCCACAGGGCCCAGAAAAGCACGATCAGGCTGATCACAAAGCCGGACAGCATGTAGGCGATAAAATAGGGATAGTACATTACGATTTAACTTCCTTGGGGGCTGGCCGCGTCTCAATCGGCGCCCCCATCCGGGTCCGCACTCAGGTCGTTAGGGCTCATAGGCGGCATCGATACCGCGCGGCGGCCCGTTGGAATCGACCTCGTTGATGAAATAAGCGGCGATGTAGTTGCCCACGTCCCAGAGTTTTTCGCTTTCGAGATCCTTTTTGAAATACGGCATGGCTGTTCCGGTAATGCCGTTCATGAGCTGATAGTAGATAATGCCCCCGGATATCTCGCGCCCTTTGAGAATGGTGAAATTGAGTGGCGGCGGATAGATCCAAGGCTGGGCATCTCCCATACCGTCACCCACCGGCCCATGGCAGCCGATGCAGAAGCTCTGGTAAATCATCCGTCCGCGCGCCAGACTGTATTCGCTGGCGGCGTAGGGATTGGGGATATCGCGCCATCCCTGGGGAACGATTTCTGCGAGCCAGCGGACGTTCTCATCAATACCGGCCTCGTAGGCCCGTATGGATTCCTGTTTCCAGAAGCGCTGGCGGGCCATGCGTTTGTCGGCCGCTTTCATGCCCAGGCTTTGAACATAGGCCGTGAGCTTTTCGATTTTTTCCATCCCCAGGTACTCAAACGGCGGCATGATCGAATTGGGCCGCGTGTAGCGGGGATTGATGAAATGGGCGATATGCCAGTCGTCCGGGTGTTCGCCGCCCTCCTGGGAAAGATCGACCCCGGTACGCTGGGAGCCGAGCAGGATCGGCCGGTCCTGAACATAGTCGCCGGCCTGGGCGATGCGGGTGGCACCATGGCCCCAGTCGATGGCCCGGATGGACTGGCTGTGACAGTAGACACACCCGTTGGCGATATAGATCATGCGCCCTTGCGCTTCCGCCTCGGTGCGGTAGCGGAAGATTTCCGAGGGCGTATAGTCGGCCTGCTGATAGGGCCAGAACACCACGACAAAGACCACCGCCGCCAGAATGGTGACGGAACCCAGCACTACGGCGGT
>JASFTA010000458.1:0-3135 GCA_050114115.1 Desulfobacterales bacterium
GCACAAACATCTCCGAGTTGCGCGGCCCCGGCCGAAAACCCGACCGTTAATTTGCCGGCGTTCTGGCGATGGTGAAGCGCGTTCCGGAACCGATCATAATCATCGAAGAAATAACCGCCCATGGCATCGTAGCGTTCGAAACCAAGATTCACTTCGCCACCGCCCAGAATGACGACTTCGGCATTGTCGACCATATTGAAAAAGATCTCAGCATCATGGCGTGATAGGTTATCGCTCCAGAAAAAGACCATGGCATTGAGGCCAAAGGGGGTGAATTGGTCAAAATACCATTTGAAGGTGCCCCATGAGAATTCCTGAGAATCGCGGCTTTCCATGCCAAAAGGCAAGTACAATATGCTTTTGTTGTGGGGATGCTCCAACGCTCGCTGGACAATCCAATCGCGGTGCAGGTAATCACAGCGATTGTGAGAACTGTAAATCAAGGCAGTCGGTTTAAGATACACGCGTAATTCCTTTGGCCTAACAGGTGCTTTGTGATCATTGGGGGTCATCTTTCAGCAGAAACTGCAACGGCACGTGGACCCGGGTACGCCAAGCCGTTTCGGAGTGTGGATCGCCGGCGTACCAGTTGGCGAGCCAGTCTAATTCGCGCGTATAGCCTTTCTCCCTTATGATATGCTCCACATGCCTCTGGCGAACAAGGTAACCGGAACTATTTGCTTCGTCACCGTAGTCCAGATATATTTTATGATGCCGCGGTTCGGGAAGTCGTGCCCTTAGATATTTAATGAAAGACCGGTGTGCAATGGGCCAATGGGTTGAAAGGCAGCCCGCCCCGCCGAATATATGCGGGTATTCACAGATCGCATACAACGAGATCAATCCTCCCATGCTGGACCCCATCACAAAAGTGAATTCCCGCTCCGGGCGGGTGCGATAGCGGCGATCGACAAAGGGTTTGAGCTCGTCGACTAGAAAGCGAAGGTATTTGTCAGAAATCGGCGCCCCCCCATAACGCTTTATCACCCGGCTTCGCGACGGTTGCGACTGATAGTCGCAAAAGGGCCGTTGCGGCAGGTATTCACACATTCTTTGCGGCGTGTTCCAGACACCGATGACAATGGTCGGTCGAATTTTGTTCTTCTGATAAAGGACCGCCATGGTCTGATCCAGGCCCCAATCGACACCCATGAAAGATTTTTCCGACTGAAACAGATTCTGGCCGTCATGCATATAAAGCACATTATACCCGCTGATAGCGCCGTCGCCGTAATTCGGTGGCAGCCAGACGTCAACATTGCGGGGCTTGACGAACCGGGACGGCAGATCTGCGAAATGATGGAGGCTACCCATCAGATCGGCGTTTTTCTCTGGGGTTGAATCCGGTTGAATTTTCGTCTCAATTAGTGTGCCACTATTGGGCGTTTCACAACAGTTCCGGATATCGCCAACGATTTTCAGATCCATTAGGTTTCAGGCCAATCGGAATGTTTCGTTATCATGCAGTATTTGTTTGGCAATGCCGTCTATCCTCACAATGATGCCTTAGCCGCAACGTCCTTGCCGCATCACGAACTAAGCGTGGCTTCCTTGATGAGGGGGCGTGCCAGCATCTTTTCGTAAAGATCAATGTAGTGACGCGCCGTAACCGCATGACTGAAGGTCGCGGCGCTCTGGGACATGATCCGTTCGATCTGGGATTTTTTTAGTTTCCCATCAAGATTATGAAATTTAATGGCTTCGTCAATGGCCCAGGACAGGCCATTGGCATCAAAATCCTTGAAAAGAAAACCGTTACCCGTGTTGTTGGCGACATCCATGTGGGTGATCGTATCATGGATCCCACCGGTATCGTGGCCAATCGGCAGCGCGCCGTAGATGGGGCCGATCATCTGGGGTAGACCGCAGGGTTCAAAACGCGAAGGCATCATAACGAAATCAGAGGCTCCGTATGCCAATCGCGCCAAGCGCTCGTCAAAGTTGCAGATCGCAACCCGCCTGCTCAAGTTGTGGAACTGAACGATCTCTTTGAAATATTTTTGAAACGCCCCATTGGCCACAAAGACAATTTCCAGGTTCTGTTGCCAGTAGCGTGAAACCACATCAAAGAGGATCTCGGCGAGCAACTGACATCCTTTTTGAACCGTGTCGAGACGGGAAGGCCAGAAAAAGAGGGGCGCCTGGTCAGCCTCATTCAGTCCGAGTATTTTCTGGAGGGCGCGCTTGTTTTTCTTTTTGCCGGCAACATGATTTTGGGGATCGAATTTAAGGACCAGATCATCGTCGCTGGCCGGATCAAAAGAAGGGTCCGGGGCATTGAGGATGCCCACCGCGCAGCCGGCATTGAATTTATTGGCCAGCTCCTGTTTCAATGGTGTCTCAACAAAATCATGTCGTCCGGCAATCAACTCCCGCAAGAAGGTCGGGCTTACCGTATTGACGAAGTGGGCCGCAAAAACACCGCTCACGAGGAAGTCAACGGGATTGGTTTCCCGCGTTCCTTCGTAGTCATAGCCCATGCGCGCATAAAAAAGATGTTGCCAGAAATAGGCCGAATCGATGCCGCGCTCTTCGATATGCGCGAGCAGGGACTTCATGCTATAAATGTTATGAATCGTAAAAAGACAGGGGATACCCGCCTGTCTTGCCATGGCCGGAATCAGACCGGTCATCCAGTCGTTGCAATGGATAAGATCCGGCCGCACACGGGGAACGATGTTGTTGATGATCTCCCGCTGGAAGGCAAGGGCGATCTTCATGTTTTCGTCCCCGTAATTGGAGTAAACCCGGTTCATGTAGAAAAAAGCCCTGTCCTCAGCCAGGTGGATCCGATCATCAGGCATTATCCGGCGGATGGTGTTGATGTCCTTTTTGATTACCGGGGGCAGCTGGTGATTGAACATGGCGCGGTAATTGGGCAGCGCGACGTGGACATCGGCGCCTTGGTCAAACAACGCACTGACCAAAGCAGCGGACACATCGGCCATCCCACCGGCCTTGGCCTTGAGATGGTTGGCGAGATTACCCATGTTGTCGGGCAAATACGTGACTTCCGGGGTCACGATGAGAATACAGGGGTTGTTCCGGTTGGCATCGGTCATGCGCGGTGACTCCTTTTCGTCCTCGGTACACAATTGCCGCTTAGGGCTCGCGCAAAAATAAATTCACAGATTT
>JASFTA010000459.1:0-3126 GCA_050114115.1 Desulfobacterales bacterium
CGATAACGTACCAAAGCCAGGTCAGGAATTCCTCTCCCAGAAATTGAAAACGGCTGTAGGCCACCGCGACATCGAGCATATGCTATTCCACAAACAGGGTTGGCTTGAGTTGGTTGAGGTTGTCCCGCTCCGGCGCTGACAGGTCCAGACCAAATTCGGCGGCGGTATAGGGAAAAAGACGAATCAGGCTCAGATTGAAGGATTGGGTAAACAGGGTCTCCAGAGCTTCGTTGGCGGATTTAAGATTGCTGAAAAACCACAGGCGTCCGGCTTCATAATCCCAGGCTAAATCGTAGACGTTGGGGGTTGCCGGAATACGGGTGCTGAGAACGTTGATAACCTGTTCCTTAAGTAATTTCTTTTCGGAACGTGAGAGAAATTCGCGGTGGCTGTCCGCCAGCCGCCGATTCATTTCCTGGTTGAAATGCTTTTGAACGACTTTGGCGGGGATTGATTTTTTATCGATTCTCAAGGAAAACACAAAAGTCGTATCGATAATGATCGTCGCCGATTTGAAATCGGGCGTGAACGGATCTTCAAACGTGGTCCAACCCACCATCTGTTCACACGTATCGTTGTCGATTTCGTCGACGGTGTTTTTTTGAAGCGCCTCCCTTACCGTGTTCATCACCGGGTCTTGGAGTTGGCCCTCGACGCGGTACTGGGTAATCGATACGCTGCTGGAGAGTAATCCCATCGTTTTTCCATCAACTCCGAATAGAGCAGAATACAACATCTTGTATTTTCTATAGCAAAAAGTAGATTTATATAGCGTGTCTGCTGAAAAAAAACAACTTTAATTAAAGCCTCTTGCCCTGCTTCGAAGGCCCTCCCGCGGGCGTCGGAAAAGGAGGTTTGCAATGACTTTCATAGCAGATTTGCATGTTCACTCACATTTTTCCCGGGCAACCGCCAAGAATCTGGATTTGGAGCATCTTTACATGGCGGCGCAGCGCAAGGGCATTACCGTGGTGGGCACCGGGGATGCCACTCATCCGGATTGGTTCGCGGCCATTCAATCCAAGCTGCGGCCTGCCGAAGACGGATTGTTTCGTCTGCGCGACGACCTGGCCATGGCGTGCAACCGTGAAATCACCGATGCTTGCCGGGCGGCCGTGCGTTTCATTCTCGTTTCCGAGATCAGTAACATTTATAAGAAAGACGGCTGTACACGAAAAAATCATAACCTGGTTTTTCTGCCATCGATCGATGCCGCCGAGCGCTTTAATCGCAAACTGGCCAAGATCGGCAATATCCAATCGGACGGACGTCCGATTCTGGGGTTGGATGCGCGCAATTTACTCGAAATCGTTCTGGAAACCGATGAAAATGCTTTTCTTGTGCCCGCCCATATATGGACGCCCTGGTTTTCGCTCTTGGGATCCAAATCCGGTTTCGACAGTCTGGAAGCCTGCTTCGAAGATCTTTCTGAACATGTATTTGCGGTCGAAACCGGCCTGTCTTCCGATCCCCCCATGAATCGACGGGTGTCCAGTCTGGACCGACTGAGCCTGATATCCAATTCGGATGCCCATTCGCCGGTCAAACTGGGGCGGGAAGCCAATATTTTTCATACCTCATTAAGTTATGCCGCCATGCATGCGGCCCTCAAAAGCAACCATCCCGATCAGTTCGGCGGAACATTGGAGTTTTATCCCGAGGAGGGTAAATATCATCTGGATGGCCATCGGAAATGCGGGTTGCGGTTTACCCCTGAAGAAACACAGGCCTTGGGTGGTATTTGTCCCGGCTGTCACCGTGCCCTTACCCTGGGGGTGCTATACCGGGTGGAAACCCTGGCCGATCGGCGTATCGATGAAATTCCCGGTGGTTTTCCACCTTTTGAAAGCCTGATTCCACTCCACGAAATCTTGTCGGAAGTCATGCAGGTGGGGCCGGCCACCAAAAAGGTGGGCAGGGCCTATGAGCAGCTCTTAGCGGTCCACGGCAGCGAACTGGATATCCTACGCGGCCGGGATCCGCATGATCTCGACTTGACCGGCCCGCCGCTAATCGGTGAAGCCATCCGACGCATGCGCACGGGAGAGGTGCATCTGGCCCCCGGCTATGACGGTGAATTTGGCACCATTCAGATATTTACAGAGCGTGAACGCCGTGAACTGATTGGGCAGCGCCAGCTGTTTGCCGCTGCGGCGCCGGATTCCAAAGCCAATGCGTCGCCAAGCCCTACAGGCCCAAAAAAGTTGACACCCTTCTCATCCCGCCATGCCGAATCCCCACAAGATCACACGTTGGCGCCATTGACGACTCAAACCAATCCCGGACAGCAACAGGCCATCGCGCACGGGTCGGGCCCCTTGATGATCGTGGCCGGACCCGGGACCGGCAAAACCACGACCCTGACACGCCGGATCGCCCATCTGGTGATCGAACATCATCGGCCCGCCGACCAGATTCTGGCAATTACGTTCACCGATAAGGCGGCCCGGGAAATGCGAGCACGCCTCGAGTACTTGCTGGCGGGCCGCCCCCTACCCCTGGCCACCACCTTTCATGCGTTTTGCGGCCAGCTTCTTCAGGAAACAGCCGAAAATGACGGGGTCATGATTATCGGGGATGACGATCGGCTTTTCATCATCAAGGGCGTTTTGCGTCGCATGGCCGCCGAGGGGATCGAAACCACCCTCAAATCCCGCGAAATGGGTAAGCGTATCGAAATGGCCAAACAGAATCTGCAGCTGCCCGACCAGTTTTTCGAGTCCGTTGCACAGGAATTACCCGCCAGCCAGTTCGCCCGCGGCTACCGCCTGTACCAGGATCTGCTCGAACAGGAGGGCTTCGTGGACTACGACGATTTGATTTTACAGGTGGTCTTGAAACTGGAAAAGGACGAAGCTTTCCGCCAGTCACTTCGCAATCGCTACCGGTATGTTTTTATCGACGAATATCAGGATTTGAATCACGCGCAGTATCGTCTGGTGAAGGCCCTGGTGCCCCCGGACGGCCCTATCTGTGTGATCGGTGATCCGGACCAGGCCATTTACGGCTTCCGCGGTTCGGACAGTATCTATTTCAATCGCTTCGTGGAGGATTTTCCGGATGCTGAAGTGATCCATTTAAAACGCAATTATCGCTCCACGCAAACCATTCTGGAAGCCAGCTGGC
>JASFTA010000460.1:0-3126 GCA_050114115.1 Desulfobacterales bacterium
CGAGGTTGCCGAAATCATTGTGGCCGACGGAGGCTCGACGGATCGTACCCTTGAAGTGGCCCGCCAGGCGGGCGCCCGGGTGATCTCCGCCCCGCAGGGACGCGGCCACCAGATTCGCGCCGGGATCGACAACACGGATGCCGAGCTCATCGTCGTGCTGCACGCCGATTCCCGGTTGGAGCCGGATGCGGTGCGGCGCATGCGGGATGCCCTGTCGGTTTTCGATCGTGCACCGGGAGGGGCATTGGGGATGTGTTTCGAGGGGCGTGCGCGGGCCACGCGCTGGATTGCCCGGCTGAACCACTTAAGAACCCGCTGGACCGGCATTGCTTTTGGTGATCAGGGGCAGTTTTTCCACCGGGCGGCATTGAACGCCGTGGGTGGTTTCCCGGCCTGCATGCTCATGGAGGATGTGGAGCTTTCGCTTCGCTTGAAACAGATCGGACGACCGCTGTATATCAAAAATGGGATTCGTGTTTCCGACCGGCGTTGGGGCAGGGAAGGGCTGGGTGGCAATATCATCACCGTTATCCACCTCTGTTTCCGCTACCTGCTGCTGCGGCGACTGGGGGTGACGCTGGGTGACAACATCGGTTTTTATCGGCGGTATTATCGCCGTCATCAGACCGGCGCCGAATAAAAGGCATCTGAAATCAGGGCGCCTCCGCGGCCATGCGCACCAGGGCTTCGATGGCCAGCAGATAGCCGGTTTTGCCCAAACCGGCGATCTGGCCGGTGGCGGCGGGCGCGGTCATCGAATGATGGCGAAAAGACGCGCGCCGGTAGATATTGGAGAGATGAACCTCGATTACGGGGATTTCCAGCATTTTCAGGGCATCCCGCAGGGCTATGCTGGTGTGGGTGTAGGCTGCCGGGTTGATGATCAGGCCGTCGGCTTCCTCGGCTGCCTGCTGAATGCGGTCCACCAAAGCCCCCTCGTGGTTGGACTGGTAGGCCTCAACTTCGACGCCCAGTTTCTTGCCGGCCTGGACGAGTTCCATGTTGATGGCTTCCAGGGTGTCCGCGCCGTAGATCTCCGGTTCGCGCCGGCCGAGCAGGTTTAGGTTCGGGCCGTGGATCACGAGAATGGTTTTCATCGATTTAAGGGGCATCGGTCGATTCTCCTATCAGGCGGCGAAACGCAGCAATCGTGGCCCGGTAGTCCGGGCTGCTGAAAATGGCCGATCCGGCCACGAAAACATCGACACCGGCCGCGGCGATCTCGGCGATCGTGCCGGTGTTGACCCCGCCGTCGATTTCGATCAGGGGATTGAGACCCCGGGCATTCAGCATCGCCCGCAACTGCCGGATGCGCGTCAGGGTGTTGGGGATGAATGTCTGGCCGCCGAAACCCGGATTGACACTCATCAGCATGATGAAATCCACGTCTTCCAGCACCCAGGTCAGGCTTTCGAGCGGCGTGGCCGGATTGAGGACCACCCCGGGCCGTGCGCCGCACTCCCGGATCAGTTGAATGCTCCGGTTCAGGTGGACACAGGCTTCCACTTGCACCGCCACCAGATCCGCCCCCGCCTTGATGAAATCGGGAATATAGCGATCGGCGTTCGCGATCATCAGGTGGACGTCCAGGGGCAGGCGGGTCGTGCGGCGGACCGCTTCCACCACCAGGGGGCCCATGGTGATATTGGGGACGAAATGCCCGTCCATGACATCGATATGGATCCAGTCGGCGCCGGCTTCTTCCACGGCGCGAATTTCTTCCCCCAGCCGTGCGAAATCGGCTGAGAGAATCGAGGGGGCGATCAGTTTCATACCTTGAAATTTCCTGTGGTCATCACAATCGTGGTCATTTGAATTTACGCAACCGTGCGGCAAAAAAGCCGTCAGTGCCGTGGCGATGGACTTCGGTCTGCAGGCAGCCATCGCTGTTAAACAACGGTGCCATGGTATTGGGCAGCGACGGAAGCATTCCGTCTATAGCAAATTGCGGGTGATTCTTCAAAAACCATTGAAGGACCTCGCCGGTTTCTTCAGGTTCGGTGCTGCAGACAGCGTAAACCAGAATGCCCCCGGGTTTTAAGAACGGGGTCAGAAGGGCCAGCATTTTGCGCTGTGCTGTCCGGTAGCGTTTGAAGGCCTTGGGTTTGCGCTTCCACTTGGCATCGGGATTGCGGCGCAGGACCCCCATGCCCGAGCAGGGGGCGTCCACAAGGATGCGATCGTAGACCCGCCGCAAGTCGACGGTGGTGTCGTCGAGCCAGTCGAGCGTGCGGGTCTGCACGATGTCGATTCCCAACCGCTGCATCTCGGTCTGCAGGCGCTGAAGTTTGCGGTTGTCCCGATCGACGGCCGTGATCCGTCCATTGTTTTGCATGCGCTCGGCCAGATGGGCGGTTTTGCCCCCCAGGCCGGCACAGGCATCCAGAATCGTTTCGCCGGGTTGCGCGTCCACCAGGTGGCCCACGGTCTGAGCGGCCTCGTCCTGGATCTGGAACCAGCCTTCCCGAAACGGTCGGCTGTCAAAGAGCCGCTCCGACAGGCGATCGATCAGAAGGCCTTCGGGCGTGTAAGTCGATCGCCGTATGTGTGGCGCCATTTCTTCCAATGCCACCACTAACTTCGCGCGTGTCGTTTTGAGGCAATTGGTGCGCAGCGACAGGGGCGGGATGCGGTTGACGGCCCGGCACAGGGATTCGGTTTGCGATAATCCGAAGCGTCGGCACCAGCGTGAAATTGTCCATTCGGGAAAAGAATGCGCTACGGCCAGCCGCTGAACCGGATCGCCTGGGCTGGATGTGGGCGCCATAATTTCGGGTTTGCGCAGGGCCTGCCGCAGGACGGCGTTGATATAACCGGTGGCCCAGTCGCATTTCATCTCGCGGGCCAGATTCACCGCCGTATGGACGACGGCCGCACTCGGCACCCGGTCCATTTCCAGGATCTGGAACAACCCCATACGAAGGATGTTGTGGACATGCAGGTCGCGCTTGCGCTGAGGTTTGGCCGCAAGGGCGGCCAGGGCCGCGTCGATTCGATAACGCCAGCGCTGGACGCCGAAAACCAGGGCATGCACAAAGCGGATATCGCGTGCTGAGAGCGAAGTCGTGGCGTGGAAGGTCTCCATCAGGTGGTCCAGCGTGACCGGGGAGGATTCCAAGCGGACGA
>JASFTA010000461.1:0-3118 GCA_050114115.1 Desulfobacterales bacterium
ACCCTTCTTCATAGACTTCAACGAAAAATAACAAGAATAGGATGGTAAGTTTACACCAGGTATAAACAAAAATGTCTTTCCTGTTCAGAATGAACAAAGAACTTTGAAGGAAGTGAAGCTATAAGGGTAATTAGAACGTAGAATGAAATGGAACATTGTACTTTACGCGGCACACAATATGTATTTCCCCAATGGATAAGTCTAGAACACTATTCATCATTGTCAATGCATGATTCTTTAGTGCTACATGTTAGTATTGTTAGAGGTTCATTTGAATGCAATAGATTCCCCCGGGCAGGCTTGGGGTCCTGACGGTCTATCGCGCCTACGGAGCCGACCTCATCTCTGCTGACGCAAGGACGAGGTATAGCTCATTCATCCACGGATTCACCCGTGGTGTTTTGTCTTCGACCGCATGAAAGCGACAGCGTGAAATGCATTCGCGATGCTTGTATGGATCCAGAATAGAAGTGGATATCCAACGAAAACGGATACCAATGAATGCTGCAACAGCCCCAACTAATCTGAAAATTCCCCATACTTGTGTTATTACAATATAAATGGATCGGATCATGGCGAGGTCGCCTTGAGATTTCTCAGCATATTCCCAAACGATATAGTAGCGTTCCGCCTGCGTTTCGGGGTCATGTCTTTCGGGTTCAGATATCCAGAACGACCCGGGCCTGCCACCCGTCCGGCGTGGGGGTCAGGTGAAACTGATGCATGGTTACGGCCTTGACGTCGACGACCAGATCGTGCCGATCATAATCCAGATGTTCGCCGGCCAGCTTGGCCTCCAAATGGTATCCTTCCTTGCCGGGCAATATATCGATGCGATCCACCCGCAGCAGGGTCTGATCGCGGTCCTTCAAAAAAACCAGCTCCTGCAGAAAATCGAACAGCAGCATTTCCTCGGATTCGGCTACGAGGGTTACGGTTTTCCGCAAACTGCCGCGGACAGTCAGGTGGTCGGCCACCGTGACGGCCAGGAGGGCCTCCGCCGCCGCCGTGAAGACTTCTTCCAGGCTCGCACCGCTGGCCTCAAAGGCCACATCGGCCGTGGCGATCTCATCGATAAACCGGTAGGGCATCTTCAACCTTTGGTGGCGTGCGTGAGAAATGGAAAGCTGACGGGGTCGGAAAACGTTCGAGACCAAGGCCTGCGAAATCCGAGGAATGAGGCGTACGCGGTGTACGCCGCAGTGACGAGGATTGAAGCGTAACACCGGTATCGAGCGTTTTCCGATCCCGTCAGCCTTTGATGTTGCCGATGGGCGTAAACCTTACCACCGGCCGGCTGATGCCGCCGGCACTGGCGGCTTCGACGACCGCGTCGATATCCTTGTAGGCCCCGCCGGCTTCTTCGGCCAGACCGCCCAGCGAGCGGGCGCGGACGTAAATGCCCCGCGCCGCCATTTCCTTCAATAATTTACGCCCCTTGAACTTTTTCTTGGCCTGACGGCGACTCATGTTACGCCCGCTGCCGTGCGCGGTGCTGAAAAAAGTCTGCTCCCCGTCGCGCACCCCGACCAGAAGATAAGAGCCGCTTTCCATGCTGCCGCCAATAATGACCGGTTGTCCCACCCGGCGATAGCGGGCCGGAATGTCTTCCATTCCCGGTGCAAAGGCCCGCGTGGCGCCCTTGCGGTGAACGAGGACTTCGCGAACCCGCCCGTCGATCGAATGCTTTTCGAGCTTGGCCGTGTTGTGACAGACATCGTAGACTTGATCGAGCCCCAGATCCTCGGGCGGTTTGCGAAAGACATCGGCGAACACTTCCCGGATCCGGTGCATGATGACCTGGCGGTTGGCATAGGCCATGTTGATGGCGCACTTCATGGCCGCGAAGTAGTCCTGCCCCTCCTTTGAAGTAAACGGTACGCAGGCCAGTTCGCGGTCCCTGACGTTCAGCCCGAACTTGGGGCCCATGATTTTCAGGAAAGCCCGCAGATAATCCGTGGCCACCTGATGACCGAAGCCCCGGCTGCCGCAGTGAAACATGACCACCACCTGGTCGGGCCGATCCAGACCGAAAACCGCTGCCGTTTCGGGATCAAAACGCTGTTCCGGCCGCACGACCTGGATTTCCAGATAGTGATTGCCGCTGCCCAAGGTGCCGATCTGTTCGAAACCGCGTTCGATCGCCCTGGGGCTGACGGCGGCAGCAGCGGCCCCTGTTGCGCAGCCGTTGTCTTCGGTAACGATCAGATCTTCCTCGCGGCCATACCCCTGGCGCACGCACCAGCGCGCACCCTGCTCGATGACCTCGCGGAATTCGTCTTTAGAGACCCTGACCAACCCCTTGCAGCCGACGCCGCAGGGCACCCGGGCAAAAAGTTGATCCACCAGCGTGGTTAGATGCGGTTTGACTTCTTCGTAGACCAGGTTCGTCGTTGCCAGCCGCATGCCGCAGTTGATGTCGAAACCGATGCCGCCGGGCGAAATAACCCCGGTGCGGGGATCCATGGCGGCCACCCCGCCGATGGGAAACCCATAACCCCAGTGGCCGTCCGGCATGCAGTACGCGTATTTCAGGATCCCGGGCAACATGGCCACATTGGCCAATTGGTTCAAGACACCGTCGTCCATGGACCGGATCAGGTCTTCCGTGGCGTAGATGCGCCCGGGCACGCGCATCCCCTCCTGGTAGGTGACGGGCAGCTCCCACAGGGCGTCAGCCTTTTTAATCAATGCACGCATGTTGGCCATGATCGTCTCCCGGGAAGAGTCACTGCTGTAGGTTGCCGCTAAATAGTGTCCATCCAGAAATGGTAGATTTTGGGTCAGGCCCCCGCCCTACGGCGGGATTTCACATCAATTTTAACACCGGTCGGTGTTCAACAAACCGCAGTGATTTTGAAACCACAGGCGTAGCCAGGCTACGTCGAGGATTTCAAAAGAGCGAGAACGCCGGCCTGGGCCGAAAGATGCCTTTTATGGATGGATTCTAAAGATAAGCATGCTGGCTTGGCGGGCAACGAGCGCAGGCGATGAATGTAATGGCAGTGCTGAGTGCTGATTGTGGGTCAGTGCAGGGTTTGGCCGGCCATTTCCTTGCGGGCTTCCAGGTGGGCAATGAACTGGTCGAGGATTTTCTCGGCCGAATCGAATTCGTCGA
>JASFTA010000462.1:0-3108 GCA_050114115.1 Desulfobacterales bacterium
CGTAACTAGCGATGGTTGGCGCCATGCCTTTCTGCGCCACGGCCCTGACATTGTCCGTACGGAAGCGTTGCCATGAACCAACTTTTTCTCGAATGGAAAAAGCGTTATTTTTCGAACCCCCAGGTTCTGATTCTGTGGTTCCTGCTGATTCTGGGCTTTACCCTGATTTTTTTTCTGGGACAGATGCTGGCGCCGGTCCTGGCGGCGGTCGTGATTGCCTACCTTCTGGAGGGGCTCGTCAACTTGCTGGCCAAGCGCAAAGTGCCCCGCATGGCGGCCGTCCTGATCGTGTTTCTCTTTTTCATGGTCAGTTTGGCGGCCCTGCTGATCATCTTGCTACCGCTGATTTCACGCCAGATCGGGCAACTGCTGCAGCAATTACCTGACATGTTCGCCAAGGGCCAGAGCCTGCTGATTCAACTGCCCGAGCGCTACCCCGACTATATCACCGCCGAGCAGATCCGCCAGATCACCACTTCGCTGAGCGCCCAGATCACCGATTTCGCCCGGCGCATCCTTTCCTATTCAATGGCCTCGGTCCGCGGTTTGATAACGGTCATCATCTATCTCGTCCTGGTGCCGCTGATGATCTTTTTCTTTCTAAAGGACAAGATCCTGATCATGGAGTGGGTCAAGGGCTTTCTACCGGATAACCGCGGGTTGGCCCGGGAAGTCTGGGCCGAGGTCAACCAGCAGTTTGCCAACTACGTGCGTGGCAAGATGATGGAAATCCTTATCATCGGCGGGGTCACCCATATTGTTTTTGCCACCATGGGGCTGGACTTCGCCGTGCTGTTGGCGCTGCTGACCGGCCTTTCGGTGCTGGTACCTTATATCGGCGTTACGGTGATCTTCTTTCCGGTGGCCCTGATCGCTTTTTTCCAATGGGGCGCCACCATCGATACGCTCTGGGTCATGATCGCCTACGGCATCATCCAGATCTTCGACGGCAACCTGCTGGCCCCGCTGTTGCTCTCGCGCGTCGTCAACCTGCACCCGGTGGCCATCATCGTGGCCGTTCTGGTTTTCGGGGGATTCTGGGGAATTGTGGGGCTGTTGTTCGCCATTCCCCTGGCCACGCTCTGCCAGGCCGTCATCAAGGTCTGGATGGCCAACCTGCAGGAGACCCTCAAACCCGCAGCCGATGCTTCTGGCTAGGGGTGCGCTTCGCACCGACCTGACAAGGGGCCAGCGATCATTTGCCCTGTTTCTGCCAGCACCAGTCTTCGTAGTAGTCCCAACTCACCATGGTATTCAGGGCGTTCAGTTCGTCGGTCTTGGCCTGCAGGGTGGCTTTCATCACATCGCCTACCGATAGAAAGCCGATGTGGCGCCCCTCTTTTTCGACCAGCAGATGGCTGATGCGCAGACCGAGAAACTTGTCCATCAGGTTGAAGATGGTGTCGCTATGGGGGGCGGCAATAACGGGCGTGACCATATAGTCGCCGACCGTGCTGCGGGTCGGCTCGAAACCGGCCTTGACGGTATCGCGCATCAGATCGCGCTCGGTCCAGATGCCGGCGATGGCCCCGTCCTTTTCCACGAGGATGGCCCCGACGTTTCGGTTGATCATGGTCAGCAGCGTTTCATGGATCGTGGCATCGGCTTGGATGGTGATGATTCGGTTGCCTTTTTCGTTGACGATATCTTCGGCGGTTACCATTTTGCCCTCCTGGTTGCATGATTGATGCGGCCAGACCCTCTTTGTCTTCCGCCGGCGGACTTGATAGAAGTGGTTTCAAAACCTCTAATCGGGTCAAAGAGCAAGGCGCAGGCTGATGAAAAAGCGGAGCATATTCGAAATATGTGAGCATTTTGAAGAAGCCTGCAACACAGCTATTGGACGTTAGAAGGGGTTTTGAGACCACTTCTACGATCTTTCTGAAATAATGGTGATCCCAGCCGACAATGTCCAGTGAGACCTGAGGCGAACGCCAATTGTCGGCAGGGGGTTTTTTGGCGTGGGTGACCCTGACATGCGGTTTTGTCCCGGCAGGCTCCGGCGGTCAGGCGTTTAACACGGGGCCGGTCACAATCGTTTTGAATTGCAAAAAAATATAAATGCGGTATGGTACGCGCCGATTTGAAGTCTGCAGGATGACGGATGCCCGGCAGCCTGCGACCAACGCAACGAGGATCGTTCGATAAATGGCAGCCAACAGCTACACCGCCGAATCCATTGAGGTTTTAAGTGGCCTCGATCCAGTCAAGCGCCGGCCCGGGATGTACACCGACACCCTGCGGCCCAACCACCTGGGACAAGAGGCCATCGACAACAGCGTCGACGAGGCCATCGCCGGATTTGCCAGCCGTTTGGACGTCACCCTGCACACCGACGGTTCACTGGAGGTCGTGGACAACGGGCGCGGCATGCCGGTGGACATCCATCCCGAGGAGAAAGTCACCGGGGTGGAGGTGATCATGACCCGGCTGCACGCCGGGGCCAAGTTCTCCAACAAGAGCTACCTGTTTTCAGGGGGCCTCCATGGCGTCGGGGTCTCGGTGGTCAACGCCCTTTCCACCCGGCTGGAGGTGGATATCAAACGCGAGGGCAAACATTTTCGCATCGAATTCGCCCACGGCGAAAAGACCTGCGAACTCAAGACCATGGGCAGCGTGGGCCAGCGCAACACTGGCACCCGGATCCGATTCTGGCCCGATCCGCAGTATTTCGACAGCCCGCGCTTTTCGGTCAAGCGTCTCAAACACACCCTGCGGGCCAAGGCGGTTTTGTGCTCCGGTCTGCAGGTGCGTTTTCTCGATCGCAACACTGGCGAAACCGAGGAATGGATCTTTCAGGACGGCCTGCGCGACTATTTGACCGATAGTCTGGCCGATGTCGAACGACTGCCCGATGAACCGCTGGTGGGCGATTTCAAGGGTGAGGCCGAAACCGTGGACTGGGCCCTGATCTGGCTGCCGGAAGGTGGTGAGACCGTGGCCGAAAGTTACGTCAACCTGATCCCCACCCCGCTGGGGGGTACCCACGTAAACGGCTTTCGCAGCGGTCTGCTGGCCTCTTTGCGCGAATTCTGCGAATTCCGCAAACTGCTGCCCCGGGGGGTCAAGCTGGCCCCCGAAGATGTCTGGGACCGCTTGAGCTACGTG
>JASFTA010000463.1:0-3108 GCA_050114115.1 Desulfobacterales bacterium
CGAGAAGTTTGAGAATCAGATAGCGTTTCATTCGGTAGACGCCCCGGGCGGTGCCTGCCGATCGGCAAAGCGGTAGCCGATGCCGCGGACCGTCAGGATATGGCGCGGTCGGGCGGGATCGGGCTCGATCTTCTGGCGCAGTTTGCCGATATGGACATCCACGACGCGTTCGATCACGACGGCATCGCCGGCCGGGTAGAGACCCCGCAGCAATTCCTCGCGGGTGAAAATGCGCCCCGGGCGCGCCATGAGCGTCTCCAGGAGGGCATATTCGTGGGGGGTCAGGGACACGGCCCGGCCTCCCACCGCCAGCCGGCGCTTGTCGAGGTCAAGGTGGACGTCCGCATGGACCAGCAGCGTTCCGGCGGGCGCTTGCGCGGCGGGTGCGCGGCGCAGCACAGCCTTCACCCGCGCCACGAGTTCCCGGGGGCTGAAAGGCTTGACCACGTAGTCGTCGGCGCCCAGGGTCAGTCCGGCCACGCGGTCGATTTCCTCCCCGCGGGCGGTCAGCATGATCACCGGCACCTCGGAGTGCCGGCGCAGCCGTCGGCAGACCTCCCAGCCGTCCATGTTGGGCAGCATCAGGTCGAGGATCACGAGCACCGGACGGTGCTTCAGCGCCAGTACCAGGCCGGCTTCGCCGTCTTCGGCCGTGAGGGGCCGGAAACCGTCGCGCTCCAGATAGAGCGCCACCAGTGCGGCCGTGTTGCGGTCGTCCTCGATGATCAATATGCTGCGACGCGTGTCGTCGGTCATTTCAGCGGTCGCTCTTTCTGTCGGGTCTTGAAATGATCATTCCGATATCCTAAGGCGGCGGATAGAGCGATGCAAATGGTTGCCCGTGGACCCCGGCGGCCCTGGCCGGTCCGGAGACGCTGGTTGTTTGACCCTCTTTTCCCCCGCCACCGGCGCGCATTGACCTTCTGTCGGGGTTTTCGCCGCCAGGCGGTTGTGCTATGGTTGCCCCCGTAATGGCCGTGGCGGGCGGCCCTGCAGAACCTTATCTCAAAAAAAATCTAAGCGCTCCTGGCAGCGTTTCCAGCGTTGCTGGATTCAGCATCGATCTTAAAAAAGATCGCGGTGCATCGTGAACCAGCTCTTGGCAGAACCGTAAGGTCCCTGCCCTGCGAACCTGCATACATACTGCATATATGCTCCGCTTTCTCGCCGCCTCACGCCTTGCCAGGAACCCTAACCTTTATTTTGAGATCAGGTTCTATACCATCGGTCTTTTCCTTCAGACAAAGGTGATCGCGATGCCCCCCCCAATATCTTTTCGCGAAGCGTTGCGCGGCAGCCAGCCGCTAGTGGGAACCGTCCTCACGCTGCCGAGCGCAGCCGTGGCCGAGGTCCTGGCGGAAGTGGGCTACGACTGGTTCTTCGTGGACGGGGAACACGCCCCCCTGGGCATCGACGCCCTGGTGGCCATTCTTCAGGCGGCCCAGCACCGCTGCCCCTGCCTCGTCCGTGTGCCGGCCAACGAAGAAGCTTGGATCAAGCGGGCCCTGGACGCCGGGGCCGACGGCATCATCGCCCCGCTGGTGAACTCGCCCGAGACGGCCCGTCAGGTGGTCGCCTGGTCCAAATATCCGCCCGAGGGACGGCGCAGTGTGGGGGGCGGGCGGGCCCACGGCTACGGGCGAACCTTCGACCGCTACCTCCAGACCGCCAATCAACGGATTGCCGTGATCGTTCAGATCGAGCATGTGGACGGGGTGCGCGCGATCGAGGCCATCCTGGACGTGGCCGGCATCGACGCCGTTTTTATCGGGCCCTACGATCTTTCGGGCAGCCTGGGGAAACCCGGACGGATTGATGATCCCGAGGTCCAGGCGCACATCCGCGACGTTCGCGATGCCTGCCTCAGACGGGGCAAACCCCTGGGCATCTTCACCGCGGCCGAAGAGGCGGCCAGGGCTTACATCGATCAGGGGTTCGTTTTACTGGCCGTGGGCGCCGATGCCGTGCATCTGGGCAACGCGGCCGAGGCCAGCCTTCTCCGGGTGCGGGGCTGACAGCGGCCATGAGAACCCGGGGCATGGCTCGGGTTGCTGATTTGGCCTGGTGCCCCGCCCGGGCTTTTTGAGGGGCCGCAGGCAGTTTACAATGGTGGCCATGGAATTCGCCGGGTTGACCCGCAAGGATGGCAACGATGCACGGATTGTATCGCATTATGATCGAAAAGGCGCGATCGGAAAGAAAATCAGTTCAGGTACCCATTCGATGTGATTCGCCCGAATTGCGCCGGGAGATCATGATCTCCTTGAAATCCGTCGGCAATGGGCATATTGAGTTTCTATGCCGCACCATGCAAGCATGGTTTTTTATCCACATCGGGCGTCTTCAGGGAGAAAAGCATGTCAAGCGGGCGCGACAATCGTAAAAGCAAGCGCATCTCGGCACTGAAGCCGACCTACATCTTTCTCAAGGGGCAACGTATGCGGGTCAGCGACATCAGCAACGATGGCATCGGTATCGTGCTGCCTGACGACGCGCCCCCGTTTTCGATCGGCGAGCGCCTGGCGGAAATCCCCATTCCGCTGGAGAGCGGGACCGTCGCCGTCCAGGGCATCGTTTCGCATATTTCTTTTACGGCGGCGGGAAAAACCTGCGGGATCCAGTTTTTATTCAACGGAAGCGAATACGACGCGGTCATGCGCTTTAAAAATGAGTGCATGCAGACGCTTGCAACCCAGGAGAAGCCATGAGCACGCAGGTCCAAATCGAAGTCCGACAGGTATCGGCCACGACATCCGAAGCGGTGGCCCGTCAGCACAAGGTCTTGAGCGACCGCCCCGAGGCCAAGGGGGGGCAAGACCAGGGCCCCATGGGGGGCGAGCTGCTCCTGATGGGGCTGGGGGGCTGCTTCATGAGCAATCTGCTGGCGGCCGTCCGGGCGCGCGAGGCGGATGTTCAGGATCTCCACCTCACGATCGCGGGAACCCTGAGCGAGACGCCCATGCGGTTTACCGCTATCGCTTTGGAAGTCAGCGGCCAATATGCCGACAGGGCCGCAATGGAAAAACTGGTCACGATTGCCGAGCGCGGCTGTATCGTGGCCAACACCCTCAAGAGCGCGGTCACCTTGTCGCTGCGCGTGGCCTGACC
>JASFTA010000464.1:0-3106 GCA_050114115.1 Desulfobacterales bacterium
AACTGAAGGACGGTGGCTCAGGAAAGGAGTTTCGATGGCCGCAATTAAAACCACCCATGTGGGATCACTGCCCCGCCCGGCTGAAATGATGACTAAACTTCTGCGCAAACAGGAAGTCACGGCAGAGGATCTCAGGCGCTACCTGGCAGCGATTCTGGACAGGCAATTGGCGCTGGGCATCACTTACATCAACAATGGTGAGCTGCCGCGAATGGATTATGTCCAGGCGACCGTCAGCCGTATCTCCGGATTCGGCGACACGGCGGTCGCGCCGCTACCCCGGGATCTGGAAGAACTGCCGGAATTGTCCCGACGCTTCAACGCCCGCAACGGGCTGATCACCCTGAATCCCAAGGCACCGGTGAAACTGCCGGTGTGCGCGAGCCCACTGGCCTACACGGGCGAGGCCTCGCTGCGGGAAGAGCTCGAGATGATGGCCGGTGTCTACGACGAAGTAAAACTTTCCCACCCGGATGCCGCCGCCGAGCTGTTCTTCACCGCACCGTCCCCCGGTACTGTGGCGCTGTTCATGGAAAACAAGCATTACCCGGACGATGAGACCTATATCGAAGAACTTGCGGCGGTCCTCAAACAGGAATATGACCTGATCGCCGGCTACGGATTTCAACTGCAGATCGACTGCCCGGATCTGGCCATGGGCCGGCATACACGCTTCAAAGACCTGACCGACAGCGAATTCATCGCACGGATCGACCTGAATGTGCGCGCTTTGAATCAGTCGCTGGTCTCCGTGAGCCCGGATCGGTGCCGCGTGCACATCTGCTGGGGCAACTACGCCGGAACACATCATTGCGACATCGATCTAAAGACGATCTTCGACCCCATCATGAAGGTCAATGCCAAATACGTGTCCCTGGAAGCCAGCAATCATCGGCATGCCCATGAATGGACGGTCTTCAATGACCTTCGGTTCCCGGAAGGCAAGGTACTGATGCCGGGCGTTATCGATACGAGTTCGTCAATCGTGGAGCATCCCGACCTGGTTGCACAGCGGATCACCAACTTCGCCGGGATCCTCGGCGCGGAACGTGTGATTGCATCCACCGATTGCGGATTCGCCACGACCGCATCGGCCACCAGTGTCTCCGGGGAAGTCGCCTGGTTGAAACTGGCCTCCCTGGTCGAAGGGGCCCGGCGGGCCAGTAAACGCTTTTCGTAAAGCCGGATGCGATCAAACAGCGTAACCAAAAGAAAAATATTATGAAGCAAACCGACGAGGAAAGACACATGACCGCAATAAACAGCCGAACTTCCGATGTACACGTTTTGAATTTGTCCGCCATAGATTTGCCCTGCGAACATCTCCTGAACGCCGAGGCCGACAACACCTCCAAGCTGGTCAATAAAATTAGGCGTTATGCGGACCGTCCCTTCGTCTATGTGGTCGATCAGCAGGGGGCCGGCGCGGTACCGGAACTGTTAGCAGCCTTGAAGGCGATTCGATCCCCATGCTACCCCTATGCCCTGTTTCCTGTCGATGGGACCGCACTCGATGTCGATGATGCGGATCTGGATATTATCCCGATTGACAGCACCGATGCCGAGACGATTCTCCGTGGCATAGAAACGTATGTTGCCGCCCGATTGGATTTCGATGAAAACCGATTGCAAATCGGCACTGCAGCCGCGTTGCCGACCAAAGTCGATGTCACCATTGTGGGCGCCGGCATCACCGGCATTTATGCCGCCAATCGCCTGAAGGAAGCCGGTCTCTCCTTCGCCATCTTGGAAGCGCGGGACAAGGTCGGCGGGATCTGGTCCCAGTATGCCAACACCACATCTCAAGTCAATTCATCCGAATGCGCTTACCGTTTATTGGAGAAAGATGCCCGCTCCAACCGCGATCACTCTTACACACGAGAGATGCTGGAAGATATCGCCGAGCTGGCGGATCGTGTGCAAGACCATCTCTTTCTGGAAACCGAGGTCGCCAAGATCGAAAAGGATCAGGGCCTTTACCGGACAACGATCCAGCGCGGCGGCAAGGTCTTGGCGATGGAGAGTACCGGCGTTATCCTGGCGATCAACGACCGCGTCGGGCCTCCTCGCGAGATTGCGTGGAAAAACCAGTCAGCATTCGATGGCCAGATCATCTCCGGTATCTCCGACGGCGCCCGCGGAATCGACTGGGGCGATAAGCGGGTTGTAATCGTGGGCATGGGCGCCTTTGCCGTTGAAAACGCCCGAACGGCGCTGGAAGCCGGTGCACGCCAGGTGACCGTGATTTGCCGGCGACATGGGACGATATGCCCTAAAATTATCGACTACCTGAACTTTGCGACACCATATGATGAAGCCTTTAAACACGACAAAAAGAGCAACATGCGCAACATGATGTACTGGAAAAAACTCTATGATCTTAGCGGGGCCACACAGCCGGAATGCTGGATGGGCAAGGTCAAGCACGACGGGCACACGATCAGTGTATCCGATATATGGTTTATCGCGCATTATCTGAAGAAGATCGAGACCCTAACTGGCGAGATCACCAACATGACGAGCGAGAGCGTCGTGGTCAACGACCAGCACCACATCGCTGCGGATATCGTTGTGAATTGCATTGGATTCGAACGGAATGCACCGCGCATCGAAGCCTTGAGCGGTTATCGCGAAATTCATCATAACAACTACCTCGATAAGGATTTCATGTATCTGGCCGATGCATACATCGACGGTAATGCCTTCAATTCCCTGTTCGGCTCCAGCGTATTGGAAATGGTCAAGTTTTATATGGAAGTGTTTGTCATGTTCTTCGATAGCCCTGAATATGAGGCCATGATGCGGATCGAAGAAATCGAAAAACGCCCTATCGCCCAGCGAAAATGGTCACATTACATCCAGGGCGCCATGGCGCTGATCCAGAATTACCCACGCATCCGGGAAATTGCCTGGCAGCAGGTGCAGCAGCGAACCGCAAATTTCTTGGAAGTCCACGATTTGGAAACTTATATCGCCCAAAACAAGCGAGAATGGATCGACATGCACTCGCTGCTCGCCGGCCGACCCATGAAAGAAGATGATTGTTTGCCCTATGTCTTTGAGCGCCTGATCGCCAACTGATCGCTTTGATCCCAATTGCAGATCG
>JASFTA010000465.1:0-3096 GCA_050114115.1 Desulfobacterales bacterium
CCGCTGAACTACGGCGCGCATGGTATCATCCTTTCCACCTGACCCTGAACAGGCTGGCCGTCATTTGTCCAGAAGGTCGGCAAAGGGATTGTTGAACGGCCGCGGTCGGGCGGCGGAAGTCTTCTTGCCGCGATCTTGGGTGCCTGATCGCGGTCGGCGTGGCGGGGTGCGTTTGTCCCCCGGCTTGGCGCGCAGGGACAACCCGATCCGGCGGCGCTCCAGATCGATGGCCAGGACGCGGACCTTGACTTTCTGCTGCACTTTGACCACCTCGGCCGGATCCTTGACGAACCGGTCGGCCAACTCGCTGATGTGGACCAGGCCGTCCTGATGCACGCCCACGTCAACAAAGGCGCCGAAGCGGGTAACGTTGGTGACGATACCGGGCAGCTGCATGCCCACCGCCAGGTCCTCGATGGTCGCTACTTCCTCGGCAAAGGCGAAGACTTCGAACTGCTCGCGGGGGTCGCGGCCCGGCTTGGCCAGCTCGCTCATGATGTCTTCCAGCGTCGGCCGGCCAACAGTGTCGCTGACATAATGTCCAAGATCGATCTTTTGGCGCAGGGCCTCATCCTGCATCAGCGCTTCGACCGTACAGTCCAGATCGCGCGTCATGGCATCCACCACGGGGTAGCTTTCGGGGTGGACGGCGCTGGCATCCAGGGGATGATCGCCCTCGGCGATCCTTAAAAAACCGGCGCACTGTTCGAAGGCCTTGGGCCCCAGCCGCGGGACATGGCGCAGCTGATCCCGGGACCGGAAACGGCCGTTGGCGTTGCGGTAGGCCACGATATTCTTGGCCAGGGCCGGCCCCAGGCCGGAGACATAGGTCAAAAGCTGGACGCTGGCGCGGTTCAAATCGACGCCGACACCGTTGACGCAGCTCGCCACCACATCGTCCAGGGCGCGTTTGAGGGCCTGCTGATCCACGTCGTGCTGGTACTGGCCGACCCCGATGGACTTGGCGTCGATTTTAACCAGTTCGGAAAGGGGGTCCATCAGGCGGCGTCCGATGGAGACGGCCCCGCGCACGGTAATGTCATGGTCGGGAAATTCTTCGCGGGCCACCGCGGATGCGGAGTAAATCGATGCGCCGCTTTCGTTGACGATCACGATCGGTATTTCCGGGGCCAGCCCCAGGCCGCGGATAAAGGTCTCGGTTTCGCGGCTGGCCGTACCGTTGCCGATGGCGATGGCCTCGATCCGGTATTGGGCGACAGCGGCCGTGATGCGGCGCGCAGCCTCCTGGCGTTTGTTTTCAGATCCGACGATGTAGACGGTATCGTTGTGCCGGAGCTGGCCCTGGCGGTCGAGGCACACCAGTTTGGCACCGGTGCGAAAGCCCGGATCGAGGGCCAGGGTCCGTTTGCCGCCCAGCGGGGGGGCCATCAAAAGCTCCCGCAGGTTGGCCGCGAAAACCTCGATGGCCTCACGGTCGGCCCTCTCTTTGAGGGCCAGGCGCATTTCGGTTTCCATCGCGCGCGCCAGCAGACGCCGATAGCCGTCCTGGACCGCCAGACGGACCTGCTGGCTGTCGGGGGCATCGCCCTGGACGAAGCGGGATTCGAGCCGACGCAGGGCCTCTTCTTCCGGCGGGGTCACGGTGAGATTCAGCATATCTTCGCGTTCCCCCCGGCGCATGGCCAGGATGCGGTGGGAAGGTGCGGCGGCGGCCGGCTCCGACCAGTCGAAATAATCCTTGTATTTGGCGCCCTCGGTCTCCTTGCCGGTGGCCACGCGGCTGGTCAGCACGGCCCGGCGGCTGAACAGCCCGCGCATCGCTTCGCGGGCCTGGGGATCTTCGTTGATCCACTCGGCCATGATGTCGCGGGCGCCGTCCAGGGCGTCGTCCGCGCTGGCCACGCCCTGGGCGTCGTCGATATACCCGGAAGCCAGGGCTCCGGGATCCGCGCCATTTTGTTCGAAAAGGGCAGTGGCCAGCGGTTCCAGGCCTTTTTCACGGGCGATCGTGGCCCGGGTCCGGCGTTTGGGCCGATATGGCAGATAGATGTCCTCCAGCGCGCTCAAGGTCTCGGCATCTTGGACGGCCGCCCGGAGGGCCTCGGTCAGATGGCCATTGTCTTCCAGAGATTTCAGAATGGCGCTGCGGCGTTTCTGCAGTTCCGCCAGTTGTTCGAGGCGGTCGCGGATGGCAGTGATGTCGACTTCGTCTAGACTGCCGGTGGCCTCCTTGCGGTAACGGGCGATAAACGGCACCGTGGCGCCTTCTTCCAGAAGGCCCGCCACCGCTTGGGTCTGGGCCACGGTGAGTGCGCGTTCCGCGGCGACGCGGGCGATATGGGGCGTGTTCATGGTTTCCTTTCGATGGCGGCGCCGATCAGGCTTTGATCGGCTGCGAACCGTCGTATAGGCGGAGATCCGGTTGCCTGTCAAGGGGGCCGGCATCGTCCACCCGGCGGGTCAGCGCGGGGGATGCGACAAAGCGCCCCAGCGCTCCACACGTTGGACCAGATCGGGCAAGAAGCGGCTGCTGGTGGTCTTGAAAAAGGCGCCGTCGCGGCTCTGGCGGGCGAGCTGCGAGAAGGGGTTGGATTCGATATTGACATCGAAAATGGTGCCCCCGTTGCCAAGGACACTCCAGGCCACCTGGTTGGGCAGATTCGTGGCCCCGGAGGTGCCGACCACGATCAGCAGACGGGTGGCCTGCGCGGCCGCAAGCGCGCTCTGGAACCGGAAGTGGTGTTCATTGTAGATTTCGTCGAACCAGAGGACATGCGGCCGGGCCCGGCCGCCGCAGGCCGGACAGGTCAGCAGGTGCTTTTCATGCGCCGCCAGGGGCTGGTCCTTGTCGCGGCCGATCAGATCTTCGGGCAGCGCCAGCAGATCCGGCCGGCATTCGGCGGCACAGCGCATGAAAAAGACGTTGCCATGGATCTGGTAGGTCTTCTCCGGGTGGCTGCCGGCCCGCAGGTGCAGGCCGTCGACATTCTGGGTGATCAGCAGAAAGCGCTCGCCCAGGCACTGCTCCAGCGCCACCAGCGCCAGGTGGCCGGCGTTGGGTGCGGCCGCACGGCAGACCGTGGCCCGGTAGAGATACCACTGCCAGACCGCATCGGGGTTGCGGCCGAACATGGC
>JASFTA010000466.1:0-3094 GCA_050114115.1 Desulfobacterales bacterium
GCGCCAGGTTTCAGGTTATAAGGGTTCCGGGTTCAAAGGGTTAAATGCTTCAAATCCGGTCAACCCTGATCCGGGAATCTTGAACGCGGAACCGTTGCCAGGTGTCAGAAATACTTCGACTTTGGCTCAATGGTCGCCTGATCCCTGACACCCGAAATCTGAAACCTTGAATCCCGATCGCCCCCGGTACGGGGCGATCACCATCGGGTCTCGCGGCCCCTGATATGCTCACCTGACGCCAACACGTTTCGGGCCCCGTCCGGGACCCGCGGAAAGGAGGAAGTATGAAACAAGTCGTCGTGCATCCGGAGCGCTGTGTCGGCTGCATGCAGTGCCAGGTGGCCTGTGCCGTCGCGCATTCGGAGGCCAAACAGCTGGTGCCGGCGCTGTTCGAGTCGCCCCGTTCCCGGCCGCGGATCCATGTCGGGGCCGGCCGCTACAGCGAGGGTTTTCCCAATCGCTGCCGCCATTGCGACCCGGCCCCCTGTATGCTGGCCTGCCTGCCCGGGGCGATCACGCGCGTCGCCGATACCGATACCGTGATGATCAATGTGGATACCTGTATCAACTGCGCCTCGTGCGCCATGGCCTGCCCCTTCGGCGTGATCCGCTACCACGAGGACCGCAGCGCCCCGGCCGGCAAGACCGTGGCTGTCAAATGCGACAACTGTCTGGCCCGGCAGCGCGAGGGCGCGATTCCGGCCTGCGTGGAAGCCTGCCTTACCGGCGCCCTCACCTTCGAGACGCCGGATGCGGCCTACAAACGCCAGACGGACGCCGTGGCCTGGTCGGTATCGGCGGTGTCCACCGCCGAAGATCTGGCCCCGGAATGGACGCTGTTGAACACCCACAAAAAAGCCCGGCTGGCCATGCAATCAGTCCAGCCGCCGTCTGGCGAATAGTCCGCAGGCGGCAACGCACGGGAGGATATCCATGTACGATACCACAAAGGACAAAACCATTACCGAAGACGGGCAATTGCTGCTCAAGAAAGCCGAGGCCGACGGTGTCATGACGGTCTGGGCCCGCCACCAGGCCCAGCAGCCCCACTGCGGTTTCTGCGAGTTGGGCACCAGCTGCCGGATTTGCATCATGGGGCCCTGCCGGGTGGACCCTTTCGGTGAAGGACCCCAGCAGGGTGTTTGCGGCGCGGATGCCGACATCATCGTGGCCCGCAACCTCGGACGGATGATTGCCGCCGGGGCCGCGTCCCATTCGGATCACGGCCGTGACCTGGTGGAGGTTCTGGCCGGGGTGGCCGCTGGCACCGCCCTGGGCTATAAGATCCGCGACGAGGACAAATTGCGCAAGGTGGCCGCGGAATACGGGGTGAGCGTGGAAGGCCGGGAAATCCTGGCGATTGCCGGGGATCTCGCGGATGCCATGCAGGAAGACTACGGCACCCGCAAGAAAGGGCTGACGCTGCTGGCCCGGGCGCCGGCCGCGCGCCGGGAATTGTGGCAGAAGCTGGGCATTACCCCCCGGGGCATCGACCGGGAAACTTCCGAGATGATGCACCGGACCCACATGGGCGTGGACAACGACTGGCAGAGCATCCTGCTTCACGCCCTGCGCAACGCGCTCTCGGATGGCTGGGGCGGCTCCATGATCGCCACCGAGGTGTCGGACATCCTCTACGGCACCCCCAGCCCGCGTCCCACGGCCGTCAACGCCGGCGTGCTCAAAAAAGATCAGGTCAACATCATTGTTCACGGCCACAACCCGGTGGTATCGGAGATGATTTTGCAGGCCTGTCTGAGCGAAGAACTAACGGCCCTGGCCCAAGAAAAGGGGGCCGCCGGCATCAACCTGGCGGGTGTCTGCTGCACCGGCAACGAACTTCTCATGCGCCACGGCGTGGCCATGGCCGGCAACCACCTGATGACGGAGCTGATCCTGTCGACCGGGGCCGTGGACATGATGATCGTCGACTATCAGTGCATCATGCCCTCGTTGGGCACGGTGGCGTCCTGCTATCATACCAAGATGGTCAGCACCTCGGACAAGGCCCGTTTTCCCCACATGGACCACTACGAGTTTCATCCGGACAATGCGGCCGCAAAGGCCCGCGAGGTGGTCCGGGAGGCGATCGCGAACTTCCCCCGCCGCGGGGAGGTCTATATCCCCGTGGAAGCAGTGGACTCGCTGGGGGGCTTTTCGGTGGAGGCGGTTTTAGGGGCTCTGGGCGGCACACCCGAACCGCTGCTGGAGGCGATCAAGGCCGGCAAGATCCGCGGGGCCGTGGGCATCGTGGGCTGCAACAACCCCAAGATCAAGCAGGACTACGGCCACGTCACCCTGACCCGGCGGCTGATCGAAAACGATATTCTGGTGGTGGACACGGGCTGCGTGGCCGTGGCCAACGCCAAGGCCGGCTTCAAACTGGCCGATGCCATTGCCATGGCCGGGCCGGGACTGAAGGAAGTCTGCGGGGCGCTTGGGGTGCCGCCGGTCCTGCATTTCGGCAGCTGTGTCGACAACGTGCGTATCCTGGTGTTGCTGGCGGCCCTGGCCGATGCCCTGGGCTGCGACATCAGCGATCTGCCCGTGGCCGGGTCGGCGCCCGAATGGTACTCGGAAAAGGCCGCGGCCATCGGCTGCTATTTCGTGGCTTCGGGGGTCTATACGGTGTTGGGCCCCATGCCGCCTGTCGCCGGCAGCATGAATATCGTAAAGCTATTGACCGAGGGGCTCGAGGATGTGGTCGGGGCGACTTTCGCCGTGGAGCCTGACCCGGAGCAGGCGGCCGTGCTCATCCGCCGCCGGATCGAGGGAAAGCGCCAGGCGCTGGGCTTGCCGGCCGAAACCATATAGTGCCCATCCAGAAATGGCATCTTTTGGCCCACGCCGTCGTTCTCGCTCTTCTGAATTCCTCGACGTAGCTGGGCAACGTCTGCGGTTTCAAAATCGCTGCGGCCTTGGCCTGAACCAAAATCTACCCTTTCTGGACGGGCACGATTGCGTGATATTGTCTATTGGCCCGGCCGGTGCGCATGCGTTTTTCAGCAATCTTCCAACCGGCTGTGTAAGGGTTATGACCGCGGCGGTTTTGGGAGCAAGAACGGTACACTTCAAATTTGGCGTTTGTCATCAG
>JASFTA010000467.1:0-3094 GCA_050114115.1 Desulfobacterales bacterium
ACAGGGGGCTTCAGGGCCGTCGCCCCAGGCCTGTGCCGTCCGCAAACTCTCCTGAAAGCGGCCTGGGGTCGTGATCCCGGCCGGCGCGTCGCCTGAAAACCAGCACCAATTGACCACCCGGCCGCTCGTGATGTTGCTAAGTGTATACCGTTAAAGATGGTCGCCTCGCGCGCCCCCATCACGCATCCTTAGCGGAAGGAAGACACCATGCCCAACGACGCCGTGCTGATGGAAATCAACGATCATATCGCCCTGGTCACCCTCAATCGCCCCGGCAATCGCAACAGTATGACCGCCGAGTTGCTCACCGCGTTTCAGGCGACGGTGGAAAAGATCCAACGCGAACGCTCCGTTCGCTGTGTGATCATCACCGGATCGGGTCCGAATTTCTGCGCCGGTGCCGATTTCACGTCGGCCGTGGGCGACGGCGACGGCCTGCCCCACGAGAACTTCCTGGCCCTGTACAAACCGTTTCTGGCGGTGGCCGATATCGAAGTGCCGGTCATCGCGGCCTTGAACGGCCACGCGATCGGCGGCGGGTTTGGTCTGGCCCTGATCTGCGATTTGCGGGTGGCCAACATGCAATCCAAATATGGCGCCAACTTCACCCGGCTGGGATTCCACTCCGGAATGGCGGTGACCTACATGCTGCCCCGTTTGATCGGTCTGCCGCGGGCCAACGAACTGCTGTTGACCGGCCGATTGGTGAGCGGCGCCCGGGCCACGGATTTGGGTATCATGAACTATGCCGAAGAACCCACGGAAGTCCTGCCGCGGGCTCAGAAGCTGGCCCGGGAGATGGCCGCCGGCGCACCGGCCGCGGTGCGCCTGATGAAGCGCTCCATCTACCGGGACCTCGATTGGAATCCTCGGGCGACCGCTGAATTGGACGCGCATCTGCAGTCGCGCACTTACGAAATGGCCGATGCCCGCGAAGGCGTCGCGGCCCTGCTCGAAAAACGCGACCCTGTCTTCAGGGGGCGTTGAGCGTGAATACCATTCGCATCGACAGCTGGAACGAGCTGCAGGACGCCCTCTTTCTGGATTCGTGGGACCCGGTTATCGAGCGCTATCGCTCGCGCTATGCCTTTCGCGGGCTCTCCAACGCCGATTATCCGCTGGACACCACCCTGATGCGCCTGGGCGGCCCCTATGTCGAGCTGGAAAAGCACCTTCTGCGCAATTTTCGCAAATACGCCCACCGTGACGTGGTGGAGCGCGACTCTTTGTGGCACTGGCTGTCGATGGCCCAGCATCACGGGCTGCCGACCCGTCTGATGGACTGGACCTACTCACCATTTGTGGCCATGCATTTTGCCCTGTCCAATATTGAAAAATACCATTGCGACGGTGTCATCTGGGCGGTCAACTACCTCAAGACCCATTTGATGCTGCCGGAAAGACTGAAGAACGCGCTGGAGTTGGAAGGAGCCAACGTCTTCACGGTGGGGATGCTCTCGCAACGGGCCCAAAGCTTTTCCGAGCTGGCTCATATGGCGGCCGATCCGTTCGTCCTCTTTTTCGAACCCCCCTCGATCGACGATCGCATCGTCAACCAGTTCGCCTTTTTTTCCATCATGTCCGACCCCACCGCCCGCCTGGACCAATGGCTGGTCAACGTCCCGCATATCTGGCGCCGGATCGTCATCCCGGGCGAACTCAAGTGGGAGCTGCGCGATAAACTCGACCAGGCCAACGTCACGGAGCGCGTCCTGTTTCCCGGTCTCGACGGATTGAGTTCCTGGCTCAAGCGACAATACACCCCCAAAGCCTGAAGGTTGCGTAAAAGGGCCGATATCGGCGTTACGCTTCAACCCTCGTCATTGCGGCGTACGTTGAGTACGCGTCATTCCTCGGGCCTCGCAAGCCGCATCTCGGCTCTTTTGCGAAACCTTCTGCCGTGCAATATTAAATAGCGGCGGCGTGGGTGATTGTCACCGCAATCGGATGCTGTCTGAGACCCTTAGGGATCGTTTGGAATGATCCGAGATTTCCCGCGCAAAGTGATTTCATAACCAATCTCAGTTTTGCACGGATAAAATTTTGTCTTTTCAGTCGGGATTCGGTATCGGGATCGCTATCGATTCGTTAAGGCCAGTTTGCATATGATTTCGATACCGATACCGATCGCGATACGGATTTTGAAACGGCGAGGAAAGTGGCCGGCGAAACGCATGGAAAAAAGGAGATGATATGCCCTACGTCAACATTCGCATCACCAACGAAGCGGTTACGCCGGAGAAGAAAGCGGCCCTGATCAAGGGGGTCACCGAACTCCTGCGCGATACCCTGGGGAAGAACCCGGCCACCACGGTCGTCGTCATCGATGAATTGAGCACCGACAACTGGGGGATCGGCGGCGAAACCGTAACCCAGATCCGCCGGAAAGCCGCGTCACCCTAAAAATTGGTCGGCCGCAAACGGTTCTTTTGGCTGGGCACGGGTGTTTTTGGTGACCTCGTATTAAGGCCCATTTGCCCTGAGCATGTCATTCTGGCGAAAGCCAGAATCCAGTGATTATTGGAATCGACGTCAAACGCCTAACGAGGGTGATTCCGGCAGTAAGGCCGCTCAGCAGCGGATAATCGCATTACGGTACTCCGACGGCCGCCTCGGCAAAACGCAGGTTGATGGCGAGCTTCTCCAGGGAAAGCCGCACCACGTCGCCGGCCTGGGGATTGTCGGTTAGATAGGTTTCGAAAAAGGCCTCCACCGCAGGGTGATCCGTCATCCCGGCCACCGGGATGACGGCCGCGATCACGCGCTCGCGCAGCAGGGGATGGAAATCGGCCAACTGGGCCTGCGCGCCCACGAACCAGGCCCACAGATCATCGACCGCATATGGATTGGCGCCCATGGCGGTCAAGGGGATGAAGCGGTTGCGGTCCGGCACCTTGGAAAGCACATAGGCGCGCGACTTCGCTAAAACCTGAGGATCGCGAAAACAGCCCATGGCCGCCAGCAAAACCAACCGCTCGTGCTCGCTGCCGCAGCTTTCCAGGCGCTTGATTAGACGCGCCAACGCGGCTTCACCGTTGAGAAAGGCGTCCGCCTGGCAGACGCCTTTCAGGATATCGGGATGCAGGTCTTCGCC
>JASFTA010000468.1:0-3084 GCA_050114115.1 Desulfobacterales bacterium
TACGCGGTGTGACCATTTTCACATCCAGCGACGAAACCGCAAAGGCCGGTTGAAAAAGATAGATCTCAAAGCTATGCTCAAGACCATTCGAATGACCCGGGCCGACACGCTCGAAATAACCTTGCGGCATCAAATGGATGCGCTCGTTCGCCCCCGAGATCTGCTGCGACACCTTTTCAAGCTCGATTCCGACGTGATCAAGCACGCCCGCGTCATCAAATTGAGCGCGCATCATCATCCGCACAGGGTGACGACCTCGGGCCCCACAATGGAAGATGCCGAGAATCCAGGCTAATGTATAAAGAAATCATCATCAATGTGTCCCAGCGCGAAACGCGTGTCGCCCTCCTCGAGGACGGCACCATCGTCGAACTTTTCATCGAACGCGGTGATGCCGCCGATATCACCGGTAATATTTACAAAGGTCGCGTCCAGCGTGTCCTACCCGGGATTCAGGCGGCCTTTGTGGATATTGGTTTGAACCAGGCGGCTTTTATTTACGTTGACGATGTCATCCGCAACGGATTTTGCGATATTGAAAAACAAATGGCGCTGGCCGGGGGATGCGGCGTGCCGGTGACCCCGGACGACCGTCAATCGCCAATCGAAGATTTACTGGTCGAGGGGCAGGAGATTCTGGTGCACGTGGCCAAAGCCCCCATGGGCACCAAGGGCCCGCGCGTGACGTCCTACGTCTCGCTTCCGGGGCGTTTTCTGGTGCTGATGCCGTTTGCCAATCACATCGGGGTCTCCCGTCGCATCGAAGACGAAGCCGAACGGTCGCGCTTGAAAAACATGATCGCCGAGATTCGCGACAACCACTTCGGGTACATCGCGCGAACGGCCGCGGAAGGCATCGATGAGCCCCGCCTTCAGCAGGAAATGCTGTTCTTGAAGAATCTGTGGGCCAGCATTCAGAAAAAGTTTCAAAGCGTCCCGACGCCCAGCTTGATTCACCAGGAACTCTCCCTGAGTTTGCGGGCTGTCCGCGACCTGCTGGCTCACGACGCCGATCGGCTGATCATCGATGCCCGACAGCATTACGACACCGCCATCGCTTTCCTGGAAACGTTCAACCCGGTGCTGATCAACCGGGTCGAACGCTATGACGGGGCCGAGCCGATCTTTGATGCCTTCAACCTGGAAGGTGATATATCGCGGGCGTTGAAAAGAAAAGTTTGGCTAAAATCAGGCGGTTATATAATAATCGAGCACACGGAGGCACTTGTCGCCATCGATGTCAATACCGGGCGTTATGTGGGTAAACACAATCTCGAGGAAACCATTCTCAAAACGAATCTCGAAGCCGTCAAGGAAATTGCCTACCAGATTCGTCTGCGGGATATCGGGGGGCTCATCATTATCGATTTTATCGATATGCAAAAAAAATCCAGTCAAGAGAAAGTCTACAACGCGCTGCAGGATGCCCTTCGCAAGGACCGCAGCAAAACCCACGTGCTGCCCATTTCCGATATGGGCCTCGTTCAAATGACCCGCAAACGCAACAAGGAACCCTTGACGCGCATCATGTGCGAACCCTGCGAGTATTGCGAGGGCGAGGGCCATATGATGTCGCGGCAGTCCATTTGCTACCGTATTTTTCGGGAGGTGCTGCGCGACAGTCATGATATGGTCGGAAACCGCATGGCCGTCAATGTCAACCCTGCCATCGCCGAGCTGCTGCACGGGGAAGAAAGCGATTTGATTGCGGTCCTTGAGAAGCAGGTTGGACGACAGATCGTCATTTATCCCAACAGTGCGTTTCACATGGAAGAAGTCAGCATCATCGAGATTCTCAAAGAAGACGGTGAAAAATAGCCGGCCGCTGAGTAAACCCCATGTTGACAAATCATTCGGGATGTGATTTTAGTACCCGATTGTAAAGATTACCGCGCCGGAACATCCATTCCGGCTTCTTTTTTCGAAGCGATATACTTTATCTTGGATTAAAGGTTTGAAGCAATGAAACGTACCTATCAGCCCAGCCGAATCAAACGCGCTCGGACCCACGGGTTTCTGAAGCGCATGTCGACCAAGAGTGGACGCGCGCTCATCAACCGGCGGCGTGCCAAGGGGCGTAAGCGGCTTGCCGTTAAATATTAAAGGTCAAGGATGCCGACCGTTCGAATTGCTGAAGCCGTAGCGCCGGTCCCTTCCGGTTTCACCGAACGGTCGGCCAAACTGCCGCTGTGATTGCGGTTCCGTTCAAAAAGCAATACCGAATCCTCAAACGATCGGAATTTATTCGACTTTCCGAAATCGGCCGGCGTTGCCACAGCCCGCTGTTTATCCTCTCCTATGCGGAAGGGCTTCAAGGGCATGCGCGTTTGGGCCTTGTCGTTACCAAAAAGGTGGGCTCGGCTGTTCAGCGGAACAGGATCAAGCGGTTGTGCCGTGAATATTTCCGACTCAACCGGCATCGTTGGCCAATTCCCTATGACATCGTGTTGATCGCTCGAAGCGTCGCCGCGCGAGCAACCAATGCCAAAATACGTTCGAGTCTTGAAAAAAATTTTAGCCAGCTTCCCCGCTAGGCCCCGTCTGATCCAGGCGAGCGGCTATGTGGCCACCATCATTATCCGAGGATATCAGCTTTTCCTCTCACCGCTTATCGGTCCCTGCTGTCGTTTCCATCCCTCATGTTCTGATTACACATTGGAAGCCATCAACCGATATGGTATTTTCCGGGGTTTTTACCTGGGCGCCAGGCGTTTGTTGAAGTGCCATCCCTGGCATTCCGGCGGTTTCGATCCGGTACCCTGAGCCCGGAAGGGCTGGTTCGCATCTCGGTCGGCCAGAATCTTCTACCGGCTGGGTGTTAAGCGGAAGATGTTGGCCAGGTTGGAATTGCCCAGCCAACGATAGAATATGAGTGATTGAAAGGACACCGCCCGAACGTGATCGCTGCGATGGCGGCGCACGGGCCCACCAGGAGAACGACATGGAACAAACCCGATTGCTACTGGCGATTCTGCTGACCTTTCTTGTTTTTGTCGCCTGGGAGTTTTTTTTCAGCAGCCGTCAAGACGTCCAAGCGCCCCCGGACCAGGCGCAGCAATCCAGCCCTCGTGAGTCCGATGCCCA
>JASFTA010000469.1:0-3082 GCA_050114115.1 Desulfobacterales bacterium
AGGAGCCGATCAGGGTGACCAGAAAGGCTGCCACCAGAAGTCCCATGATGAAGGCGTAGGTGACGCCGGCATGACTGGTGAACAGTTCGGCCCCGGGGCGCATACCGTGGAGCATGAGCGCGCCGAGAATCACCGCGGCCGGCGGAGACCCGGGGATCCCCAGGGTCCGCCGGGGAATCAGCGAGCCCGGCGCCATGGCGCTGTTGGCGGCCTCCGAGGCGGCCACGCCCTTGATGGTGCCCTTGCCGAAGTCCTCGGGATGGCGGTCCCAGCGGCAGGCTTCGTTGTAGGAGACCATACTGGCGATGTTGCCCCCGGCCCCCGGGGCGAAGCCGACCACCGTTCCCACCACCGCGGATCGCAGCATCAGTCCGGGCTTCTTCAGCAAAGCGCCGACGACTTCGAGGATGACACTGAATTTCGGTTTGACCGCTTTTTCGGTGTAGGCGGCCCGGCGTTCGCCGATGACGCTGGAGAGAATTTCCGGGAGGCAGAAAAAGCCGATCAGGGCAACGATCAACTCGATGCCGGCCTGGAGCTCGGGAAACCCGAACGTCAGGCGGACATCGCCGCCGATGGGGGCCATGCCGACGGCGCTGAGCACCAATCCCACCGTTCCGGCCAAAAATCCCTTGACCATGGAGCCCGAAGACAGCGAGGCGATGATGGTGAGGCCGAAGATGCCCAGCCAGAAATATTCCGGCGGGCCGAACTTGAGCGAAAATTCCGCCAGCGGCGGGGCGGATGTCGCCAGCACGACATTGGCCACCAGGGAACCGTAGGAAGAAGCGAAGGCCGCCGCCACCAGTCCGTGTTGTGCCAGACCCTTCTGGGTCAGGGGAAAACCGTCGAAAGTGGTGGCGATGGCCGACGGTGTACCGGGGGTGTTGATGAGAACCGCGGGGATGGCGTCGCCATACATGGCCCCCACGTAGATGCCCGCCAGCATGATCAGGCCGGCCGCCGGCGTCATGGTAAAGGTAAAGGGAACCAGAAGGGCCAGTCCCATGGTGGCCGTCAATCCCGGCAGCGCGCCGAAGACGATCCCCATGAAAACGCCGACAAACAGCAGGATAAAATGCGTTGGGACAAAGACTTGAACAAGCCCTGCCACAAGTGGCTCCCACATAGGATTCGATTCCCTGGGTCTTGGGCCGCCGACGCCTCTCCGGCCCCGGGTTGGCGACCGTGATTACTTCTTGAATTCCTTGACGACCGGTGCCCATTCCTTGATCAATTCGTCGATATAGGCCTTGGATTCGGCATGGCCCATCGCGAGCGGCACGAATCCCTCTTTCAGCATCTGTTCCTGGATCTTGGGATCCCCGGCAATGCTCAGGAACGCATCCTCGAGCACCTTGATGACATCGTCCGGCGTGCCGGGAGGCGCACCGGCGCCGCGGTCAATGGAGGCGTAGAGCTTGTAGCCGAGGCTCTCGAAGGTCGGGACAGCGGCCATGCCGGCAAATGGTTTCTTCGTGCCGAAGGCCAATACTCGGATCTTGTCGGCATGCTGGACCAGGTCGTTGCTGTTGGCCCAGACGGCCTTGACATGACCTCCCAGGAAGGCGGCAATCGAATCGGCGGCACCTTTGGAAGGAATGTAGGTCATGTTGATGCCGGCCATCTTGCCGAACTGCAGGTGAGCGATGTGATGACCCGACCAGGTGCCGGACCCGCCGCAAATCACGGCCCCGGGGTTGGATTTGGCGTAGGCCACCAAATCCTCGAGGTTTTTAAAGGGGGCGTCCTTGAGCACGGCCAGCCCGATGGGGGTGGCCTGGAAGAAAGCGATGGGCACGAGCTGATCGGTTTCATAGCCGGCGTTTCCGCGGGCCAGGGGCTGCAGGATGATATGGGGGATGTTGATGCCCGAAATGAAATACCCGTTGGGTTTCTTCTGGACCAGATCGGCCCAGCCCACCGACCCCCCGCCGCCGGGTTTATACTGGACGACGACCTTGACGCCGAGCTCCTTTTCCAGCAGCGGCTGCTGGCGCCGGGCCTCCAAATCGGACTGCCCGCCAGGACCGAAGGGAATCTGGTAAGTAATGGGATTTTCGGGAAAAGCGGCTTGGACGGGCAGTGAAAAGGCCATTACGCCCACCAAGCACATAAGCATGACCAATGATTTTTTCATGTTGGCTGCCTCCTCTATCGGTATGCGATGGTGTTTGCCATTCGCCGTGTCGCTGACGACGTAGCGGCATCACGACCGGATCGGCCAAATTCACGCTTGGGCCGAACCGGTCCGCGCGTGCCGAAAGGGCGCTTGCTAAGCGCTCTCGTACAGTTTGGTCAGCACGAACTCCTCGTGGCCGAGGACTTCCTGGGCGGTCAGTCGGCCGTTGCAGGTGCGAACCAGCAGGTCCAGCAGTTGATCGCCGGCTTCTTCCAGGGTCAGTTCCCCACGCAGGATGGCCGAGCAATCGTAATCGATATGCTCCGACATATCGCCGGCGGTCCGGGGGTTGGCGGTCAACTTGATAACCGGCTCGATGGGGTTGCCGATGATGTTGCCCTGGCCCGTCGGGAAGAAATGGGCCGCGAAGCCGCCGGCGGCCCAGAGGGTGACCGCTTCAGCCGCCGCCGAGGAGGTGTCCATGAACCACAGGCCCGGTCCGGTGGGCGCCTCGGCCTTGTCCAGCACGCCCACGTAGCGGCATCTTTTCCCTATCTTTTGCATGTTGCCGAAGGCCTTTTCCTCGATGGTGGTGAGCCCGCCGGCGATATTGCCCTTGGTGGGCTGGCTGCCGGAGAGATCGTCGGTTTTGTTGCGGTCGATCATGTCCTGATACTTGTTGAACGTTGCCATGAACTTTTCCCCGACTTCCGCGCTGGCCGCCCGCTCTTTCGCGACCATCTCGGCGCCGGTGATTTCGCTGGTTTCCCCAAAGCTTAAGGTGGCCCCCATGGCTTCCAGCTTATCAAAGGCATTGCCCACGGTGGGGTTGGAGGCCAGACCGCTGGTGGTATCACTTTCACCGCACTTGGTGCTGACCCAGACCTCGCTCAGATCGCATTCTTCCCGCTGGAGTTCGCTGGCCCAGTGCATGTACTCCTTGGCTTTCCAACTGGCCAT
>JASFTA010000470.1:0-3065 GCA_050114115.1 Desulfobacterales bacterium
CGGTGGTTGTCATCCATGAGAATAAATCCCTCTCCGGCGGTTTCCACGATGCGGCGGTATTTGTCTTCGCTGGCCCGGACTTTCTGCTCCGCCTTCAAACGCTGCATTTCCGCAGTCGCCCGGGCGGCGAAAATCCGGAAGATGGCCTGCTGGCGGGCCTGCTCGGGCATGGGTTGCCGGTCCAGCACCGACAAGTGGCCCATGATGTTACCGCCTTCATCCATCAGGGGAATGCCCAGATAACTGACCGCCCCCAAATCGCGGGCATGATCGTCGTCGGGATAAAGCGTGATAATATTGTCGGGAAGATGAATCAGGTTTTTGGCCGTCAACACGGTTTCGCAGGCCGTTCCGGCGACGTCGTAGGTAAAATCGTGGGTCATCTTCCCCCCCATCCAGAGGGCGATGGCACGCAGCTGATTCGTTTGCGGCAGGTATTCGGTGACCCAGGCACCGTAGGTGTCCAACGCCGCCGCCAAATTGACCACCAGGGCATCGAAAAACTTGTCCCCCGTTTGGGTGGCCGTGCCTTCCAGAATGCGCCGGATGATCAAATTTTCGTCGTGAAGGTCCATAGATACCACTTCCAATCACAGTATGACCTTAAAATTCTCTGAAGCGACCACTTACTAAGCGGTCCTGGCCGGGGCCGTCAACAGGTGTTTAAGCCCCCGCCAGCCCAGCACATAGCGAAAGAGCTCCGGATAGCCGAGCTGCCCTTGGAAGACTTCCAGGAGCTTCCCGGCGATTGGGTCACCGTAGCGGGTTAGAAACGGATAGCTCAGCCAGGGCAGCCGGTAGAGAATCGCCGCCAGCCAACCGGCATAGCGGAGCTCCCGCCCCACGGTGGCGCGCATGACATCCTCGTAGACCGTCCAGGATACCCCCCGGTGAAAATAGTCGCCAATCGCGGCCGCCGCCAGCCGCGCTGTGCGCAAGGCATAATAAATCCCTTCGCCGGTAATCGGATCCACCATGCCGGAGGCATCGCCCACGACGAGCCCCTTGGCGTTGGCATAGTCGTTTACCGCTTGCGGGGCATAAGGTATCGGGTGCAACTTCAAGCTTTTTACCCGGGCACCGGCCAAGCCCTTGCCTGCAAGATAGCGCTGGAGGTCGAGGCGGATGGTTCCGGCCTTGGGCCTTCGGGTCAGAATTCCGGCGGAAAGATGATGCCGCTTTGGAAACACCCAACCGTAGCCTTGATCGATCACACCGAAATCGAAGTCAAAGCGATGACGAAAAGCGTTACGTTCGCGCTCATCGGGTTCGATTTCGGCTTCCACCGCGGTCATGATGCGGTAGCGAATATTCAGCCCGAGATGCCGGGCCGTGCGGCTGTGGGCCCCGTCGGCGCCCACCAGGCAGCGCGTTCGGAAGGCACCGCCCGTCGTCCGGATATCAAGATTTCCGGGTGTTCCGGTGGCCGCCAGAAATCGAAGGCCCTGTGCCAGGCGGGCCCCTTGGGCAATCGCTTTCTGCACCATGAAGGCATCCAGGCGGTCACGCATGACCATGTGAACCACCGGCCGTGGGTAGGTCCGTTGGAAGGCGGCCTGGCCGTTGACCAGAAGACGGGCCGTCGTGGTGGCATCCTCGATGACCGACTGGATGCTGAACGGCAGAAGTTTCAAAGCCCGCGGCGTCAGACCACCGCCGCAAGCCTTGTAGCGCGGCAGTCGTTTCTTTTCGACCAGGAGGACATCCAGACCGGCACCGGCGAGCTCATGGGCCAAAAGCGCGCCGGCAGGCCCTGCGCCAATTATAATAATATCGTATATGGGTCTGGTCACCCTTTTTCCCCACGTGCGACGATTGACGGCCATGGGCTACCCGTTAGACCGCACTTCTACCAGCTCGTCGGGGGGATAGGCAAGAATCATCGTTGGGCATGGCGCCCTATAGAACTGGGTCGACGGCCACGGCCGCCATTCGATCTGGATTCACACGGCGGGATGGTGGTATATCCTCCCGAAATGATCGACCCCGAAGACCGAACCATGAAGGACGCTCTCGATCAGGGCCTGATCGATCCGGCCACTTGGCGCCGGGGGATCAACGATCTGAAGGCGACGATCGGACGGGGCACCTTTCATTATACCTTTTTCAAGGCCATCGCCCGCAAAGCGATCGATTGACCGCAGGCGGCATCCGTTCCCTTGCGGCCACGACAGATCCGCCAAGCAGACGGGCTCAGCGCACGGTATGGATCATTTCTTTTTTCTGGGAACGCCCCGACCCGGCCATATCGATGAAAAGGGTGAAGAAGTAGACGGCCACGGCCAAAGCCAGAAGGAGTCCGGCCGTTTTAAGCATGGCTTTCGGCCGGAAGCAGACCAGGAGCAGCACAACCACCGCCAGTCCGATCGCAACGATGGTGTGGCTGTAATAGAAATCGGTGAGACGGCTGACGAGACTTTCAATATCCAGATCCATAGTTGTCGCCTGATCACGTTGGATGGGATGGTTACGGGGTTGGCGGCCGTCATACCGGCGCGGCCTCACGAAAATGCTGCCTGAAAGATAGCATGGCCCGCATTCCGACGGCAAGTTGCCGTCCCCTCCTTCCCGCCGGTTGGTCACGGAGATTGGCGGCGCGCTGACATTTTAATGGTTTTTCCAATCCACGTCTTAAGAACGCGGCACGTATTGGGCCGACAACCTTGCCAGCTCCCGCAATCTGATTTCCTGGGCGGCAATTTCGTCCTGATCCAGGATTTCGATCGTAATCCGTTTGGTTTTCCACTCCCGGCGCTTGTGGATTTCAATCAAACCATTTTGGCGCAATCCGTAGAAGGCCTCTTCGATGGATATTTCCGGATAATCCTTGTCGACCACGATATCGTATTGCTGCAGCCCGGCAACGAGCGCCTCGTGCGGGACCAGCCTTGCACCCCGGGCACAGGCCTTGAGCATGAGGATCGATTCAAGGGTGATATGCTCGCCAATGCCCAGCGTATTCTCCAGAGCGCCATAGGTCTCCTCGGCCATTAGGGTTTTGAGCCGGGCGGCATCGAGCTCGAACAGGTCCTTCAGGGGCCCGATCAGATAAACGTTGCGGATCT
>JASFTA010000471.1:0-3062 GCA_050114115.1 Desulfobacterales bacterium
GGCCCAGGTTAGCGCATCTTCAATATGGTGAACCCACGCCATGATTGATCGGTATCAGGTCCGTATAAGCAAAGCATGAAATGATCGATCGGGCCCGAATATCATCAATTCATAAGGAATAGGGAAGTCGAAAGATCGAAAGGGAATACCGTATTAGTGCGTCACGCGGAAGGTTTCGTCCACCGAGGGGTAGCGTCAGGTGAAGTTCACTGGTGAGCCATGTGAGGGAAATCCGCACGCCGGGTTTGACGAGGGGGAGGGTTAGGCCCTCCCTACTCTACATTTTACCTCACAATTGTCCGGGAAGATCTTAACTTTCCCAGCTGATTTGCCCGTTGGATTGTGACTGCGCTTTCGCTTAAGCTTCTTTTTCATGAGACCACTCCTTTCTGAATCAATGGATTCATACACTTGGGAGTGTTACCCCATTTTCTCGATTTCGTTGTGCCATTAAATGGCGATTAGGACAAACTGGCTGCCCAACCAACTGCGGGTGCTGCCCTCAGGACTGGCGTACACCTTGATGGAAGCCGTCCGGCGCTTAGAGCTGGCGGGTACGAAACTAGCCTGGGCGCTGATTCCCAATCATGCCCATCTGCTGCTTCGAACGCTTAGGGTGCCGATTGCCGCGCTGATGCAAAGGCGCCCTAAAGGCCGGTCGGCTGGCTTAAACAACGTTTGACCCCATAGACGACTAGAACTATCTTTCGGATAGCACATTCCGGACTGTGTCGGCCGCCGGGGAGAGGAGAATGTCATGTACACCCATCTGTTTTCGGAACTTGAAATCCAGGGTATCACGTTAAAAAACCGATTGACCATGGCGCCTCTCTACCTGGGCTATGCCGGGGAGGGCGGCGTGGTCAGCGATATGCTCCTCGAGCATTACCGGCTGATGGCCGCAAGCGGCGTGGCCATGGTCGTGGTTGAAAACGCCACCGTGGACCATCCCGGCGGGAGCGGCTCCAATCGGACCCTGCGGGCCGACACCGACACCAACCTCGACGGACTGAAGCGGTTGGCGGAGGTGATCCGCCGGGCCGGCGCGCGGGCTTGCCTGCAGATCAACCATGCGGGTCGTTTCGCCCATGCGGCCGAGGAACCGCTGGCCCCCTCGGCGGTGATGACCTTCGGCCGGAGGCCCAGGGCCCTGACCGAAGCCGACATCGAAGCCATCGTCGCGAAATTTGCCGGTGCGGCCGCCAGGGCCCAGGCTGCGGGTTTCGACATGGTGGAGCTGCACGGCGGCACGGGCTATCTGCTGGCCCAGTTTCTCTCCCCGCGCACCAACCGGCGCGCGGATGACTACGGGGGAGGCCTTGAAAACCGGATGCGGTTTGCACTAGAAGTGTTGACGAGGGTCCAGGCGGCGGTGGGCGCTTTCCCGGTGGGCTATCGATTCCTGGCGGATGAATGGCTTCCGGACGGCCTGCAGCTCGCGGAAGCGCGCCTGTTCGCCCGGGAGCTGGCCCGGGCGGGCATTGCCTATATTTCCGTCATGGGTGGGACCTATGAATCCTTCGCCCTGGAGGAGGTCGTGGCGCAGTCCAAACAGGAGGGCTACATGCTCGATCTGGCCGCCGCCATCCGGGCGATGGTGGAAGTCCCGGTGATCGCCGCCGGGCGGCTGGCGACCGGCGCATTTGCCGAGCGCGCCATTGCCGAAGGGAAGACCGACCTGATCGGGCTGGCGCGTGTTCTCTGGGCCGACCCCGAATGGCTGCAGAAAGTCCGGGACGGCCGGGAGGCCGAGATTGTCCACTGCGATCCGGACTGCGGCGATGCCTGCATGCAGATGGTCATGAAGGGGCGGCCGGCCTTCTGCGTGGCCTGGCCGGCGGAGAAGATGAAGGCCTGGAAAGCCAAATTCAAGACGGCTTCGTAAAAAATCCGATCCACCCGAGGCGGATAAATGGCGGTGTTATGCTTCAGCCCCCGTCATGGCGGCGTACCCTAAGTTAACTTCATTCCTCGGGCTTCGCCAGCCGTATCCCGAACCTTTGGTAGGCGTCGGAAACATGATTTTTTACGGGTCCATCATTTAACGAAACCGTGGAAGTCCCCGCCGACACCCGGCGGGCCTGGCGGCGTCCTTTTCGAGGGCACATTGTGATCACAACCTTTAAATTTGGCATCATGATCCTGGCGGTCGCCGGCGTCCTGATCCTGCCCGGCGGCCCGGGATCGAAGGGAGAGGCGCAAATGGCATTGAAAATCGAGTCTGAGGCCTTTAACGACGGCGAAGCCATCCCGAAGCAGTTTACCTGCGAGGGGCAGGATGTGTCCCCGCCCCTGACATGGTCGGGGGTGCCCGCCAATGCCCGGAGCCTGGTGCTGATCGTCGACGATCCCGACGCTCCGGACCCCAAGGCACCCCGGATGACCTGGGTTCACTGGGTGCTCTACAACCTGCCGGCGGAGACCGCCGGCCTGCCCCGGGGCGTGGCGGCCGAAGATCTCCCCGACGGCACCGGGGAAGGTTTGAACGACTGGAAGCGGCCCGGCTACGGGGGCCCCTGCCCGCCGGTGGGGCGTCACCGGTATTTCCACAAGCTCTATGCACTGGACACGCGGTTGGAAGGCCTGGCCAATCCCACCAAAGCCCAGGTGGAGGCCGCCATGCAGGGGCACGTCGTTGCCCGGGCGGAGCTTGTGGGGACCTATATCAAGGGGCAGTAGACGCCGGGCAGTGTTGACACGACGCCCGAAAAAAGAGGGTCGTCCAATCGATTATGCGATTCAGCGCGCCCTGAGCTGGCGCTTGGATATACAAATGAGTCGTCTAGACAGTGCCCATCCAAGGTTATGATGAAGTCGGCATGGTGTCCGATTCAGAAATGAGGATTTTTGGCTCTGCTCAAGGCCGCACAAGGATTTGCGGTGAGGTGTACGCCGGTACGCCGCAGCCGCTAAACCCGCGAAGAACGCCGAGCAGAGCCAAAAAGACCATTTCTGGACGGACATTAGATAGCTGCGCCCCTGAACCCCGGACAAAGGGCGAGGTTTTCCATGCTGGACTCAAAAGTGTAGACGACGACAGCTTTGGCACCTGGGCAAGGCAA
>JASFTA010000472.1:0-3061 GCA_050114115.1 Desulfobacterales bacterium
TAATGGTTGCGAAATTCCATCAAGCGAAGCAGGCGCCGCACCACCGGCCTGCGGATGTTGGCGGCAATTTCATCCAGGCTGTAGTTGTGGCGGTTGATGTCGCGGCCGTTTTTGGTCAATTCCACCAGCTCAATGTCGTTTTCCCCGGCCAACAGGCCGACGTAGTAGACCTGCGGAATCCCGGGTGCGAAAAACTGGATGGTGCGCGCCGCCAGGTAGGAGTCGTCGTTGCGCTCTAGTGCGGAGTAGTAGGTGCAGTTGACCTGGTAGATATCCAGATTCTGGTATTCGGGTCCGGAGTAAAGTTTGCGCGTGTTCGAACCCTTTTCGTCCAGACCGCTGAGGGTCCGCTCGATTTCCTCCGGGTTCAGGAGGTCCTCCACATCCACCACCCCGAGGCCATCATGGGTATCAAGTGTCGTGACCTGCTTGCGCGGACAGATTCGCAGCCAATGGCGCAGGCGCGCGCTGCTATGGTGGTAGAGTGTGTGCAGCACGAGCATCGGCAGGGCGAAATCATAGGTCCAATAGCCTTTGTTGGCGATTTTCAGATGATAGCGGTGATGCTCGTGTACCTCGGGTAGAATTTCCGTGCCGAAGGGGCTGACGAATTCGTTGAGCCATTCGAGCAGTTCCCAGACCTGGGGTTCCAGGAAGAAGCAACTGGTGCCGATTTCCACAGTGCTATAGGCAAAGGCGTCCATGCGGATCATCTTGGCCTTGGTGCGGGCCAGGCGGATGAGAAACTTGCGCATGGTTTTCTGGGTCACCGGCGAGGTCAGATCGAGATCGATCTGCTCGTAGTCAAAGGTACACCAGAGCTTTTCCCGGGAGCCGTCGGCCCGCTGAATCTCGGTGTAGGGCGGCCGGGGTTTGCGCGTATAGACCTTGGCCAGATCCTGCTCGCCGATCTCGCCGTCGGGGCTCAGCTTGCTGAAACTTAGAAACATGTCGGCGTATTCTGAAGCCGCGCCCTTTTCGATGTAATCCTGTACAAATTCCGATTGACGACTGATATGGTTGACCATGAAGTCGATGGTCAAATCGAAATCCGTGCCGATACGCTCGACATCTTCCCAGGTGCCAAAGGCCGGGTCGACTTCGTCGTAGGTCAGGGGGGAAAACCCGCGGTCGGCGGAGGAGGGGTAAAAGGGCAGAATATGCACGCCTCCGACGGCGCGTCGTAAATACCGGCGCATGACGTAATGGAGTTCCAGCAGATTGGCCCCCAGGGAGTCCGGGTAGGTGACCAACTGAACCTTATTATGAATGCTCACGGCAGTATCCTTGAGCTTTGGTGAGAAAATTATAGCGCTGCAAGCCTTCCAGAATTCCTCCGGTACAGGCCCTGCGGGCGAAGAAGACGTTGCGGCTGCCTTTGAGGGCCCTGAGCTCCTGGCTGTAGTTGCCGACCACGACGGCCAACGGTTCGCCGCGCAGCATCTCCTCGTCGTTGCCCGAATCACCACATACCAGGAAATGGCGCAGGGGGATTTCCCACTTGTAGCTGATGTAGCGGATGGCCTTACCCTTGGAGGCGCGGTAGGGCAGGATGTCCAAGTACTTATCGTGGGAGTAGATCAGGTTGTAGCGGCATTTGTGCTGCAACAGCCGGTTGTGCACCAGGGACAACCGGTCCTTCGCCGGTGTCATGTAGTAGCTGATCTTAAAGGGCCGCTGAGCGCCGTCTTCATCCTGGTATTCCAGAAAGTCGAATTCTTCTAACAGTTTCACGATTTTTTTCCGGTTCCAGCGCTTACCGATGTGTGCCGCCCAACCCTGGCCGTACTGATGCCGGGGGCCGTAATAAATCTCCGATCCGACCGAGGCGACGATAATGTCGGGCGTGGGGACCGCGTGCTTCTTTAAAATCGCTTTGACCGATTCGATGCTGCGGCCGCTGGCCACCCCGAAGCCGATACAGCGGCGATGTTCTTTCAGCAGGGCCAACAGCGTATCCAGTTCGCGGTTGTCTTCACCGATTAGGGTATGGTCGATATCGGTAAACAGGAAAGCGTTGAGGTCGATGAGGCGCCGGCCGATCTTGTTGGTGGCCACGGCCGGCGCCATATCATCCGCGTCGCTGCCGGCGCTTAAACGGGTGACCGCTTGCACATAGGATGCCGCATGGCTTTCCCAGGTGTAATATTTCCTAGCGTTTAAAATCCCGTTTTTAGAAAAGTTCTCCCATAAAGCCGGGTCGGCGATGATTTTTTTCAAGGCCGCGGCGATCGCCGCCGAATCGGTCGCATCGACCAGGATGCCGTTTTCACAGTTCTCGATGATATCGTTGGGTCCCCCATCATTGGTGGCCACGATGGGCAACCCGGTGGCCGATGCCTCCAGAAGCGTCAGACCAAATGGCTCGGTTAAGGCCGGGTTGATGAAAACGCCTCGGCTCTCGGCGGCGATACGATACAGGGCGGGGACTTCAAACTCGAAATCATGCTTTTTGGGAATCGCCATCCGGCCATAGAGATCATATTTATCCATGAGGAGCAGCATGCGGGTCAACACGTCGCGCTCGTTGTCTTCCATGGTGTCGATGTCTTTGCGGATACCGGCAAAAACAGCCAGGTTGGCCATGGCCTGCAGTTCCAGATCTTCGCCATAGGCCTTGACCAGCCCGGAGATGTTTTTGCGTTTATCCGGCCGGCACAGGGCCAGGATCATCGGCTTCTCGGGGTTGAGAAAAAAACGATTCAGGGCTTGGAGCATGGACGCCTGCGCAAACATGGCGTTTTCCGAGGGGCTGCCCTCCGAGAGCTTGTTGTAGTAGGCGGGGTAGAATTTGTCGATGTCGATGCCGGGTGGAATGACGGCGTAGACCGGCACATCGTGGTGGCGATAATCGCCGTATTGCGCTTCGCGCTCCTGGCGTGTGCTGGTAATGACGAGGTCCGCATGCGCCAGAATGTTTTCCTCCACTTCGATGCGCTGATCGATTCTGTATTTTTTTTGGATTTCCCGGTGTTTCATGCCGTCGCCCAAAAGCTTCCGCAATTTGCTGCGCCCCAGACTGTGACCGGTGTAGACGAACGGCATTCCGAAAAAGTGCGAG
>JASFTA010000473.1:0-3056 GCA_050114115.1 Desulfobacterales bacterium
CTGGCGGGCCTGGAATTGTGGCCACCGACATGACGGTCTCTTCCGGTCTCGAGTTGGCCCGCTTCAAGCCCGAGACCATTGAAACGCTTGCCAGCCATCTGCCCGAGACCGCCAATCTGAACAATCCGGTGGATGTGATTGGGGATGCCTCCCAGGATCGCTATGAAAATGCGCTCTCCGCGGTCATCAAAGACGAAAATGTCGATGGGGCCCTGGTGATCCTGACCCCGCAATCGATGACCAACGCCCTGGGCACGGCCGAAGCCATCGTGCGTGTGGCCCGGGGGTCCCAAAAACCGATCCTCTGCAGCTTTATGGGGATCATCGATGTTTCGGCCGGCGTCAAGTACCTGCAGGCACATGGCTATCCGGTTTACAGCTTCCCGGAGAATGCCGCCAAGGCCTTCGGAACCCTTTACCAATACTCCCAATGGCTCAATCGTCAGCAACGCGCCCCCTTGACACTCCAGCACGATAAGGATCGGGCGGCTCAGATCATCCAATCCTGCCTGGCGGCGGATAAAACCCGCCTAGGCGAACTGGATGGCACCGAGTTGCTTAAGTGCTACGGTTTCAGCGTGCTGCCCACGCAGCTGGCCCAAAACGAAGACGAAGCCGTCAAACTGGCCGAGGATATGGCCTTCCCGGTGGTGATGAAAATCGTATCGTCTCAGATTCTTCACAAATCGGATGCCAGCGGCGTTGTCGTGGGATTAAGAACGCGCGAAGACGTAAAAAAAGCCTTTAATCGAATCGTTGAAGCGGCAGGCCAATATGACCCCAACGCCGTGATTGACGGTGTGCTGGTTCAAAAGATGGCCCCCCCGGGCGATGAAACGATCCTCGGCATGAACCGTTATCCGGTTTTTGGACCTTTGCTCATGTTCGGACTGGGGGGCATCTATGTGGAGCTTTTTCAGGATGTGGTCTTTCGCCTGGCGCCCATCAGCCGAAACGAAGCCCGTCGAATGATGCACGAAGTTAGAGGCTACAAGCTTTTTACAGGCTTTCGGGGAAAAGCCAAGTCCGATTTGGCGACCGTTGAAAAAGCCCTGGTGAGTCTGTCCGCGATGGTGACCAACCATCCCGAAATCATCGAGATGGATATCAATCCTCTGCTGGTCCATGGGGAGGGCCAAGGGGCCACCGTGGCCGACTGCCGGATCATTCTCGAGGCGACCAATGATGGCAATGATGGGGATGAATAATCATATCGGCGGGTTTTTGTTCGGCAGCAACAGTTTTGCAGATATGTACTCACGGTTTTCGCGTCCACTTTGAAAGCATAGGATCGGATAGCGTCATGGCATCACTCTTTGCATGTATTGGTAATTTATCCGGGAGTCCAACGGTTCGCTCTGGCGAAGCACATAAAAGCTGTTCCATTGCAGGCATTATCGAAAGACGTCTCCCTCTTGGATGAATTTTGAATGCCCCATATCCCCCTGAACTCTGAATAAATCCTTTCATTGCCCTATGCGTGCATGCTTTGGCAGTGGGCTTTCGCTAGAAGTTGCAAGAACGCCTTCTCTCCTTTTGATGAAGTAAATGGTGGCCATTTATAGGACCGGCCGCAGCTCGTCGGCTTGGGGAAAGAGACCGAAGAGGCCGCCGGTGTGCAGGAAGACAATTCGTTCGCCGAAGACGTTGGAATCGGCTTTGAGCTGATCGACCATACCGAAGAAGGCCTTGCCGGTGTAGACCGGATCCAGCACCAGGCCTTCACGGCGGCAGACATGGGTGATCAACTTGAGCTCGTCGGGCTGGGACAGGGCGTAGCCGGCGCCCACGTAGCCGTCCACGATCTCCAGATCGCTTTCGGCGTCAAACGCCACCTTAAGATCGTAGCGTGAAATGGCCTCCCGGCAAATGTCGCCCGAGACCTGGATGAAATAGTCCCGATCGTCGCAGACATTGATGCTCACCACACGCACGGCCAATCCCAGAATCAGCTTGCCCAGGACAAGACCAGCGCCGGTGCCCCCCGAACCGGTGGCGTGGACCACCGTGGTGGATTGCGGCGCGGCCTTGTCCAGGCGGTCGATATCGGCGGCCAGCTCGGCCATGGCGCGAATGTAGCCCCAGGCCCCGAGCGCGTCCGAGGCCCCTTCGGGAATGATGTAGGGACGGCGGCCGTAACGTTTCAAATCTTCGGCTTCGCGGGCAAAGACGTCGTCACGGTTGCGGTATTCCTCCGGCGAAACCCAGATGATGCGCGCTCCGGTCAATCGATCCAGAAGGCTGTTGGCCTCCAGGGGCGGCGGGTTCGCGGGATCGGCCGTGCGCAAGAGCAGGGTGCAATCGATCCCCAGGCGCGCCGCCGCCAGGGCCGTTGCCCGACAGTGGTTGGATTGAACCCCGCCGCAGGTCAGCACCGTGTCGGCACCCTGGGCGCGGGCCGCGGCCAACACATATTCCAGTTTGCGGATCTTGTTGCCGCTGAGTTCGACGCCGGTGTAGTCATCGCGTTTGGCCCACAGTGCCACGCCCAACTCCAGGCCGAGTTGCTTCATGGGCTGCAGGGGGGTGGGCAGATGGGCCAGCGCCAGGCGCGGCGGGGCGAGGGCATCGATGCGTTCGATATAGGGGTTCGTGGCCATCGTTTGCCTCCTTTAAAAATGTCCTGCCCGCCGGTTTCTTTCAATCGCGGTATAAACGCGGCAGATTATCTGAATTCAGGAATACCATCCAGCATTATCGATAGGATGGTATCATACAAATCAAGTTTGCCCCCGGCTGGTTATTAGGTCTTGCGCAAAATCTAATCGGATTTATCCGTCGGCCAATTCCACCATGATCCCCATATAAATTCAACAATATACCCGGGGATTCTCAATTTTAGGAAATAAATGGCCAAGGCGCTGTACCGAACCGTATTGCCTTTCATGGCGCACGGCCCCTCGCACCGCTTTGACCTGTAGCGCTCATTTCCTAAAACCCGTTCATTTGTTGTCTGCGGAAGATGAACCCGTGATGGTCGCCCATCATACATCCCCCTATGAAGTAGATGCTTACTAGAATATATTTTCCAAAAAAATTTTTTAATGGCAAAATTT
>JASFTA010000474.1:0-3050 GCA_050114115.1 Desulfobacterales bacterium
GCATGGCGGGCGCATACCGGCGCCGATCCACAGCATGAAAAATTAGGTGGTGTCCATCCAGAAACGGCATCTTTCGGCCCAGGCCGGCGTTCTCTCTCTTTTGAAATCCTCGACGTAGCGGGACTACGCCTGTGGTTTCAAAAGTGCTGCGGCCTTGGCCTGAGCCAAAATCTACCATTTCTGGACGGACAGTGAGGTTCTTCCGCAGAGCGGGAGGCCTCCGGTAACCCCCCGGAAGGGAGCGTATCAATCAATACTGATTGGTTTTCCCCGACGGCCATACCCTACCCCAGCAGTGCCCGATCCGATGCAAAAGTTTCACCCTGGGACGCGGAAAAACGGGCCAGCAGGTCTTCGACCGCAAGCCCGGCTTTCTCCTCGCCGGCCACATCGAAGATAACCCGGCCGCGATGAAGCATGACCAGGCGATTGCCCAAGGCCAGTGCGTGGCTCATGTTGTGGGTGACCATCAGGGTCGTCAGGCCGCGCTCGGCGATGAGGTTGCGCGTCAACGCGAGAATCTGGTCCGCCGTCTTGGGGTCCAGGGCGGCCGTGTGTTCGTCGAGCAGCAGCACTTCCGGTGCCATCAGGGTGGCCATCACCATCGTAAGCGCCTGCCGCTGGCCGCCCGAAAGCAGACCGACCCTGGCCTTGAGACGATTTTCCAGCCCCAGACCGAGGCTCGCGAGCTGATCGCGAAACTGGCGCCGATCGCAGGCTTTGACGCCAAGGCCCAGACCGCGACGATGGCCCCGGCGCACGGCCAGGGCCAGATTCTGCTCGATGCTCAGCGACGCGCAGGTCCCGACCAGGGGGTCTTGAAATACCCGGCCGATCAATGCCGCCCGTCGATATTCGGGCCAATCGGTCACATCCCGCGCCCCCAGCCGGATGCGACCACTATCGATAGCAAAGGTACCGGCCAGAGCGTTGAGCAGGGATGATTTGCCGGCGCCGTTGGATCCAATGATCGTAACGAAGTCACCCGGACGAATATGCAGGTCGATCTGGTCCAGGGCGATGACTTCATTGATGCCACCAAGGTTGAACCGCTTGCCAATGCCATCCAGCCGAATCATCGTCGGCTCCAGCGGGCCTTGATCGTCGGCACCGTCAGGGCCAACACCACCAAAAGCGCGGTGATCAAATTCAGGTCGCTCGGGGTAACGGCAAAACTTCCCAATTTAAAACTAAGGGCTGCGGCAATCGCCACGCGATAGACCACCGACCCGCAGAGGGCGGCAATGCAGCCGCGCGTAATACCGCCGCGTCCCAGAAGGGTTTCGCCCACGATGACCGAGGCCAGACCGGCGATTATGGTACCGACCCCCATGTTCACGTCGGCGGCGCCCTGATTCTGGGCCACCAGGGCCCCGCTTACGGCCACCAGGGCGTTGGACAAACCGACACCCAAAATGATGATGTGGTGGGTGTTGACCCCCTGGGCCGTGATCATGCGCGTATTGTCGCCGGTGGCCATGACCGCCAGTCCCAGCTCCGTGTGCAGAAACCAGACCATCAGAACAGTCGCCGAAAAAGCAATGGCGGCAAAGAGCAGCGGTGCCGCCAGATACCCCGGCAGCCCCCAGGCCATGATGGGGTCAAGCACGGTCACCACCCCCAGAAGGGACACGTTGGGCCCATCCATGATCCGGATGTTGACGGAGTAAAGGGCAATCATCGTCAGAATCGAGGCCAGCAGATGCAGAATCCGCAATTTGGTATTCAGCAGGGCCGTGACGCAGCCGGCCAGGAAACCGGCGCCCATGGCCATGACCAGGGCGATAAAGGGATTGACACCATTAGCGATGGCAACGGCCGATACGGCCGCGCCGAGGGGTAGGCTGCCGTCAACGGTCAGATCAGGGAAATCCAATACGCGGAAGGTCAGAAAGACACCGAGAACCATGATGCCATAAAGCAATCCCTGCTCCACGGCACCGATTAAGGCATACCAGGTCATTTTGCGCCCACGACCGGCGAATCAGCGGTAGATCTTATCGGCCGTTTCAAGGATGGCCGGGGGCACCACGACCCCCATTTTACGGGCGAAGTCCAGGTTGAGATGCAGTTCAAGCTCTTTTTGGGATTCCACCGGCATTGTCCCGGGATCCGCCCCTTTGAAGATACGTTCGGCCATACCACCGGTCTGTCGCCCGTGCTGATAATAGTCGAAGCCCATGGCCGCGACAGCACCGCGTTTGACACTGTCGACGTCGGCACAGAAAAGCGCCAGGCGATGTTGGATACAAACCTTGAGGGCGGACTCCAGCGCCGATACGACCGTATTGTCGGTGGGCACAAAAATCGCATCCACTTTTCCGATCAGGCTTTGCGTGGCCTGATAGACATCACTGGACTTGGAAACCGTGGCTTCGACAACGGCGAATCCGCTGGATTCTCCGATGGCACGAATGCCCGCGACCGTGGCCTTGGAATTGGCCTCGCCGGCATTGTAGAGCAGGCCCAGACGTTTAAGATCCGGGAAAAAACGCCGCACCATATTGAGATGTTGATCCAGGGGCAGGCGATCGGAAACCCCCGTGATATTCTTGCCCGGCCGGTTTAGATCACGGACCAGACCCGCCGCCACGGGATCCGTAATCGCCGTGAATAAAAACGGGGTGCGCTGCATGTGCGGCGCTTTACGCAATGCTTGGGCCACGGCCTGGGCCGTGGGTGTGGCGATGGCCACGATCATATCGGGATTTTCGCCCATGATCTGTCCGGCAATCTGGCCGGCCGTGGCCATGTTGGCCTGCGCGTTGTGGACTTTGTAGACGACAGGGATTTCACGTTCGGTGAGGTAATCACGAAACCCGTTAAGCACGGCGTCCAGGGCCGGATGCTCGACAAACTGGCTCACCGAAACCTGGTAGGTTTGCGCCATGGCCGTAAGGGGCAGTAAAATCAAGAGGCCCATGCCCAACAGAATCTTTGTTTTCATCTTGTCTCCCGGTGAGGCGGCCTGTTGGGGGATGAGGCCACCGACAAAATGTCCAATCAAATCGGCATTAATGCCATTGTCTGGCTCTCATAACATAAAACCA
>JASFTA010000475.1:0-3045 GCA_050114115.1 Desulfobacterales bacterium
GACGGGATTTGGTGCGAGCAAAATCAAGCAATTGGCGGGTCAGTCCCGCCCCGTTTTGGATATACTGCTCCACATTTTTCAGTTTTTGGGTTAGGGGATTGTGGGACGGCAGGCGCATGAGCAGAAGGGATACGTTGCCCTGCATGCCCATGAGAATATTGTTGAAATCGTGTGCAATCCCGCCCGCCAGGGTGCCGATGGCCTCCATGCGCTGGGCATGGTAGAGTTGCTTTTCCAACTCCTTCAATTCGGCCTCGGCGCGCCGTCGCATGGTGATATCCCGCAACATGCCTCGAAAGCCGATCGGTCGCCCATCACGATCGCGCGCCAGGGCCGCTGAAATTTCAAGAACGACGGTTTTTCCTTTTTTAACCGCATTGAAATCCTGATTGGCCAGTGGAATCCCCGTACGATAGATCCGGTTGAAAATGCGCAGAAGAATGCGGGCGGTTGGCCGCGAAGTGTATTTCCGAAAATTCGTATACAGTAGCTGGGATTTGGAGAAGCCGGCGATGCGGCATAAAGGGGTGTTGACGAAGGTCAGGTTGCCTTTCAAATCGACTTCGAAATAACCCTCTTCGATGTTTTCGATAATCGTCTGATATTTGATCTCGCTTTCCCGGAAGGCCTCTTCGGCTTTTTTGCGGTCGGTGATATCCACCATGACACCGCGCAGTCCCTGGAAAACGCCTTCGGTGACGTTGGGTCGGTTGAAGGCCTTGACCCAGCAGAAGTGATGGCGTTTGTGACGGATGCGGTATTCGGTGGATTTGAGCTGACCGGCGACGATTTTCGGATAAATTTTCTGAAGATGCTTACGGTCACCGGAATAAACGAGATCCAGCAAGGGAAGGCCGATACACTCATCCGGACGAAATCCCGTGTAGGCATGGATGATCGGGCTGACATAGATGATGACGCCATCTTTATCCGTGGCGAAAATGATGGCGTTGATATCTTCGACCAGATTGCGATATTTTTCACGATCTTTGAGCGTTTTCTGGAGCAGGGTCAGGGCTTCGTTGAGACGCTTTTCGCTGGCTTTGCGCCGGGCGCGCTCCTGCTCCCAGGACCGCTGCAAGTTTTTCATCTGGCGGATATCACTGTCCGTAGCCATGGGGCCTTTCCGGTTGCTGCCGTTCAGACGGGATGGTGGTGGACTGACATCAACTCAAAACTTTAATATGATTTCGCTTTTTTATCAATAGGACGGGCATGGCCTTCGCGGGGCCGCCGAAGGGGCCATACGACGACGGTTGCGCTGGGAAGGTCGTGTCTTAGATTTTCAACAGTTTCATCCGATCGTCTGCGGCAATTGGAGTGGCGGCCATGGCACCCAAATTAATTGCACTTGAAAATCGATCCGGTCCCTTTCGAATGGTATTCCAGCGGGTGATGCGCATGGTGCCGGACCGCGACAAGAACGACAAGCGCCTTCAGCGTATGCTGGCCTTCCGTGTGATCAACGATGGTGAGGCCGCCACGGCTTCTTACCTGATCCGCAAAATTCGTTTCTTCGTCCACCTACCGGCACCCAAGAGTTTTTACGAATTCCTGGTGGATGGCGAAGACCATGAATTTCCCCCCAGCCCCCCCTTGGACGACAATCCACCAGGCGCCGCCTGAAAACCGCGCCTGGCCCAACGACGCGAATCCAAAGTGCAACGACAGCATCTGCCAGGCTACCCGTGTACCGCCCTTTTACCGGCGCGCGCGGTCGGCATCGATCCCCGGTATGGTTTGGGGATTGCATTTTAGGGCCGGATTCAATAGGGTCGGGCCGCAGATCTTATCCAGGAGGCCAGTCGTGCAGGGAACCTTGATAAATACCGCGGCCATCATCATCGGCAGCTTGGTGGGGGTCGGACTGCGGGGTGGTATCCCCGCTCAATTTAAAGAAGGCATCATTGGCGCCATCGGCCTGGCGGTATTGCTGATCGGCGCCAAGAGCGCCCTGCAGACCGACGCCCTGTTGCTGGTGATCATCAGTCTGGCCCTGGGAAGTCTGCTAGGCGAAACCCTGCGGATTGAAGACCGCCTGGAAGAACTGGGCCGCTGGATCGGGAGACGTCTGGCGGGCCGTGAAGAGGGCGTGGCCAACGCCTTCGTCACGGCCAGCTTGGTTTTTTGTGTGGGGGCTATGGCGGTGGTGGGCTCGCTGGAGAGCGGCCTGCTCGGAAACCACCAGACCCTCTACGCCAAATCACTGCTGGATGGGGTGACCTCCATTGTGTTTGCCTCCACCTTGGGGATCGGCGTGATTTTTTCATCGCTGGCGGTTTTTTTCTACCAGGGGTCAATCACCCTCGGCGCGGTCTATCTCAAACCCTTTCTCACCCCGTCCGTGGTCGAGCAGATGACAGCGGTCGGTGGCCTGCTTATCGTGGCCATCGGGTTCAACATCCTGGGCATCAAGCGTTTGCGCATCGGCAACATGCTGCCGGCCATCGCCGTGCCGCTGCTTTACGATCTGGTCGTGAACTGGTGGCGTCCGGGAATGTGAGAACGCATCGTTTACCGGCGTTGGCCATGGGTGTAAGCACCGCCACGCGCGGCTTGCTTCCGATCCACCGCCTGGGGTAGGATAGCCCTTTGCTATTCAAACGCGTGCGCCCCTTGCCGTTCGTCGGCCAGACACGGGGTCGCACGGCCAGCCAACCGGAAAGTGTAAGCGCGTATGCATTACGAAGGCAATCTGATACGCCCGCCCAGCGAGGCCAGCAGCATCCTCCTGCAGGTCACGGTCGGGTGTTCCCACAACAAATGCACCTTTTGCGGGACCTACCGGGGGCAGCGCTTCAAAATTAAATCAGATGATATTATCGACGCCGATATTGACTTTGCCGCCCGGTATTGCCGCAACCAGAGACGTCTATTCATCTGTGACGGCGATGGTTTGATCATCCCCCAGCGGCGTCTGACGGCCCTGCTCGAAAAGATCAAAATGCGCCTGCCCTGGGTCACCCGGGTCGGCATCTATGCCAACACCAAGAGCATTGCCATGAAATCGGCGAAGGCGCTGGCTGAACTGCAGCGTCTCGGCCT
>JASFTA010000476.1:0-3044 GCA_050114115.1 Desulfobacterales bacterium
ATCATTTTTGATGGCGCGGGGTTTCTCCCGCGCCCAGGCGGCGGCCGTTTGCCGCGGGCAGGCCGATATCGTGCTTCAATCCGGCCCTCATCTGGGCGGCTTCAATCAGTCCATCTCGCTGCCGGAACTCATCCACATGACCGGGGCCGTGGCGGCGGATTGTGTCGCGCGGCGTTTTCGACGGGAGCGCGGTTGGGCGCCAACGGCCTGACAGCCTGCGCAAGGGGCTCAAGCCGTTTCGGGGAAAATCAGGTGGTCGAGAATCAACCCCCAGAAGGCCGCGCCGGATGGCGTCGTGAACAGCCAGCCCAGATGGGCCAGACATCCGGTGCAGACCGCCACGCGCCAGGCGTATCCCTTGAACCAGGTGAATTCGTCCGAGGGCGAACCCGCCGCGCCGCAGCCTTCGGCGGCCTGGAAACAGCCGATCGTGAAGACCAGGCCGCTGGGGTTGGCGAAGGTATGCTGGTGGGCGCCGTGGACTTCGGCGCGGTCCTCCTCGCGGGTGATGGCGTGGAGGCACTCCCGGCAGAGGACCCGACGCATTGCTTTTTCTTCGGTGTCATCCGCCGCCAGCGCATCCGGTTTCGCGTCACCCCGACCGGCCGGCTTGGGTTTGAGCAGCTCTCGCGGCATCCCCACGCCGGGTGGCGGGGCCATCTGATGGGGGGCGGGGATTTCCAGCGGGTGCCGCATGGTGTCGACCCTTGTTTGTTGATTTGTCGGTTTGGCCCGACGACCATCGTATTTACAGTCGGGAAACGATGTTTAGTGTCTCAATATAGGCATTTTTCAGCGCCTTGAAAGCTTATTAACACCAAACCGGGAGAATCCGCTATGACCACCGAACACGATGAAATCCAGGAAGAACTCGACTGCCAAGTGACGGTCTACGACGGTTCCTGGATGACCTGCGATATGATCGAAGAAGACCGCGACGACTGAATACCGTCATGCGCTTGATTTAACCATGCAAATTGACTAAGGGTCTGAATGTTGAAGGTATCAACGTCAGACCTTTTTATTACCCCCCGGCGGGTCGACGGCCGGCCACGTACTTTCCGGAGCCACGATGAAAAAAACCACAGTGTATCTGTTTTTAAGTCTGTATTTGCTCGGGGCCGTCAATGCCTTCGCCCTGAATCCCATGCTGCTGAAGGCCAGTGAAAAATCAGCGGATGAAGCGCCGGCCGCCGAAACCCCGGAGCTGCCCGCCGACATGAGCGCCGCCGATATCGACGCCCTGATGGCCCGCCTCAACGACGAGCAGGTGCGGCGCTTGCTGATTGCCGAACTGCAGGCCGAGGCCGCGGCAACATCATCGGGTGCACCCGAGCAGGTCGGTGGGTTGAGCGGTGTCATTCGCGGGCTGGAAAATGCGGTCCAACTTTTCATGAGTCGTGCTTACCGGTTGGTGGTCAGCCTGCCCACGGTGCCCGCTGATCTCAAAGCGGCGGTGGATCGCCTGACCGATTATGAAGGCCTGGGGCGGCTGACGGTCATGATTCTGATCGTCTTGTGCTTCCTGGCCCTGGGTTGGATGGCCGAAAAATTGTTTACTCGATTGACGGCCGGGTTGCGGGAGCGTATCGAAACCATGCCCGGCATGGAGGGTATCCTCAGATTCTGGGGGGCGCTGGTCAACACCCTTCCCCAACTGCTGGGGCTGTTTATTTTCGCCGTGACCCCCCTGCTGGCCTTTTTTATTGTGGCCGACCGCCAGGATCGCAACCTGCGTCTGCTGTTCCTGGCGTTTCTGATGGTTATGGTCATCATCCGGTTCAGCGCCCTGATCCTGCGCCTGTTCTTTGCGCCCGAGATGGTCAAGCTGCGCTTGATTCCCTTGTCGTGCGAGGTGGCGCGCTACCTGCACCGACGTTTGCTGTTCATCTGCAGCGCCGTGGGCGCCAGCTATGTCCTGTTGCTTCTGATGTCCCGTCTCGAGGTCAACTGGCCGGCCCAGATCTGGCTGGCGGTCTTATTGACCACGACGATCATCGTCCTGTTGGCCGCGGTGATCTGGAACAATCGCTTGACGGTAAGGAAACACCTGCTGGGAACAAAGCCGATCGCCTGTGAAAAGCGGGCCTGGCTGCGGCAGCAGTCCGCATCCATGTGGCATATCCTGGCGTTGGCCTATCTTTTCCTGATCTGGCTGCTGGGCTTTGGGCAATTGGTGATGGCGGATCAGATGAAATTTGACGGCACCTTTATCCTCAGCCTGCTGATCGTGCCAATCTATCTGTCCCTGGACCGCCTGGCCCAGTGGTGCGTCATATCCGTATTCGCCAAGAAATCCGATGCGCCGGAGGGAGGCAATCCGACAGCCGTCGCGCAGTCGGCGGCAGATATCAGCGAAGCACCGGAGATCGAAGATGAACGCGAGGCACCCGAAGACGAAAACGAGGGCTATCTCGATATCGCCAGCCGGGTGGTGCGCGTGGTGGTCTTCATCGCCGTGGCGCTCTGGTTTCTGGATATCTGGGGTTTTCAGATCACCTTCGGCGAAGCGGCCGTCGGGGCCGTGGTCGATGTCCTGATCACGCTCCTGCTGGCCCACATCGCCTGGGAATTGATCAGCTCGGCCATCAATCGCAAGCTGGCCGAGGGCGGGTTTGTGGAAGGCGAGGAGAACAAGGACGATGACGACGAGTGGGGCGGCGGTGCCGCCCAGGACCGTTCCCACACCCTGCTGCCCATGCTGCGCAAATTTATCGGGGTCGTCATGGTGGTGATGGTGACCCTGATCGTGCTCTCGTCCATCGGGGTGGAAATCGGTCCCCTGCTGGCCGGTGCCGGGGTGATCGGCCTGGCCATCGGGTTCGGGGCCCAGAAACTGGTGCGCGACATCCTCTCGGGAATATTCTTTCTGATGGACGATGCCTTTCGGGTGGGCGAATACCTGGATGCCGGCGGGATTTCCGGGACGGTCGAGCAGATCACGCTGCGCACCATCAAGCTGCGCCACCACCGGGGCATGCTCCAGATCGTGCCCCTGGGTGATCTGGCCTCGATCACCAACTATATGCGCGGCGGCATTGTGG
>JASFTA010000477.1:0-3043 GCA_050114115.1 Desulfobacterales bacterium
AATCTCAAACGATTGAAGGATCCGGACCGATTTGCCGGATGGCTTTTTCGCATTGCCGCCAACCGCATCAAAGATCACTTCCGCAAGAAAAAAGTCCGGGCCATTTTAAGCTTTTTGCCCGACGTCGAGCGGGAGACTGATGCACAAGCGGCGGCCGGCGAAAGGACGGACGTCATGGAAAACCTGGAACGCCGGGATTTCTGGAACAAAGTCCACACCATGTTGGAGCGCCTCTCGCGCATGGAGCAGGAAGTATTCCTGTTGCGCTTCTTTGACGATCTGGGTATAAGAGAAATATCTGAAGTCATTAATAAAAGTGAAAGCACCGTCAAAACCCATCTCTATCGCGCGCTCAAGAAATTCAAGGACGACAAGGCTTTCCGTGAATTCTTAAGGGAGGCCGTCTCATGAGTTCGAAGCACACGGGACATATCGAAGAACAACGCCTGATCAAGATCTTGGTCGACGGCATCCAGCCGACCGGAACCGAAGACGAGCACCTGGCGCAGTGCCCCCAATGCGGGACCGTCATGGAAGACCTCCAGGCGGATTTGAAAAACCTGCGCCGCGCCAGTGTGCTTTTTACCCCCAAACTGGAGAAACGTCTTACGCTTCCGGCGTCGGTTGCGCGCCCCGCCGGTATCCGCGGGCTGGGCCGCGGCTGGCGAGTAGCCGCCGGGGCCGTGGCGACCCTTTGCCTGGCGGCCGTGGTATGGTGGCAAGCCGGTGTCTGGCGATTGAACACGCATCCGCCCGAAATCGCCACGCTTCCGGCCCCCGTGGCATCCGATCCGCTCATGCGGGAAACCCGGATGCTGGCCGACAACGCCATCCCCGAAACCTACCAGGCGATCATCGAAAGCCTTGACGGCGGCTTCGATGAAGGCTTTATTGAGTTTGTCATTCCACCCCTTGACGAGGATTCGCTATCTTGATCCGGGTCTTAAAAGGAGTTGCCGTATGTTAAAACAGATGATTGCATCCTGCCTGCTGCTGCTTGTCACCGTTTGCGCCTCGGCGGCCTCCGCCCAGAGCGAGCCTTCCGGCAAATGGTGGCGCGATCCCGGGATAAAAGCCGAGCTTGATTTGAAAGATGGCGAAGTCAAAAGGCTTGACCGGCTATTTAAGAAAAGCCGCCGCCGCCTGATCGATTTGAAAAACAAAGTCGAAAAAGCCCAGTTCGAATACCAGAACCTGATGGAAGCCGAACCATTGGACGAGGCGGCCGTCAACCGGCAGTTCGCCGAGCTGGAAAAAGCACGCAGTCAGCTGGCGGCGGAACGCTCGCGCTTTCTGGTGGAAGTCCGTAAAATCCTGGGGCACAGCCGCTTTCAACGACTGAAACAGATCTATCGACAGAATTAGTGCCGGTCGGTCACCCGCCTCCCCGTCCCGATAGTCGTCCGGCCGCCGCGGCAGGCCGGCGGCCATCCGGCGCAGCCGCCTTGACATAGCCAACCGCCTCACGCTATGGTTGCCGCTAACTGATCGCGGCGGCCGACACGCTTTCTGATCTAGCTCGACACCACCAACCGATTTTTATCCACGACCGTATCGATGCCAGCCGCACCTGGATCCACACCCGTGATCAGCCCTCGACAACGTACCCTCTGACGTTGGCCTTCAAAGCCCCGGTTCGGCCAATCGATCCGGAAAAAACGATATTTGCCTTCAAATACGCCGCTTCCCCTTTCAGCGGCCAAACATGACCGGGGAATAGACGATCCAATTTCCCCCAATTGCTGCCGGTGCCGCACGACAAGCGTGCCCGGTGGCCTGAACGTGCCATTTTCCGGGCACCACACAACCCCATCAAAGCCGGACCGCGCCCGGTCCGGATGAAAGGAGGTCCATCATGGCCGACAGCATGTACAAGGTAATCACCTTAGTCGGAACGAGCACCACTTCGTGGGAAGACGCCGCAAAAATGGCGGTGGAGACCGCCGGGAAGAATCTCCGGGACCTGCGCGTGGCCGAAGTGGTCAAACTGGACATGAAGGTCGACGGCGGCAAAGTCGTGGCCTACAGGGCCCGCGTCACGATTTCCTTCAAATACGAAGGGCAGAATTAATCCGGGGATAGGTGGTTGACCTTCCCGCCACCCTGAAACTGACATCGAATAGGTCGCGTCGTCAGAAAAACGCCCCGCCGATAACGGCGGGGCGTTTTGACTGGGAAGGCTACCAGGGGCTGTGTGCAAACTAGTTCAAGGCCGAATTCATCAAATCACCAATCAGTTTGCCGAACTGGGAAGGGTTTTCGATTTTGCCCCCTTCGCCGATCACCGCCAAATCGTATAGCAGCCGGCTGTAATCCTCCAGGCGGGCATCCGACTGATCCGTGGCATAAATCTGCTTGATCTTGTCAAGAACGGGATGCTTGGTGTTCAATTCCAGCACCCGCTTGTTGGGCGGTAGGTCCTTACCCGCCGATTGCATGATTTTGGCCATGTAGCCGCTCATGTCATGGGCGTCTCCCGACAAACAGGCCACGGAATCCAGCAGGCGGGTGGATGGCTTGACTTCTTTGACCTGGTCCTGCAACGTCTTGCGGATAAAACCGAACAGGTCCTTGAACTGCTCTTCCTGGTCCTTGGTTTCGTCCGTATCGATTTCCAGATCGCCCTTCTCGGCACTCTTAAGGGGCTTGCCATCGTATTCGGTCAGCGACTGCACGACCCACTCGTCCACCGGGTCCGTCATCAGGAGCACTTCGAAATTTTTAGCCTTGAGCTGCTCCAGATGCGGGCTGTTGAGCAGGGTCGTCGGGCTATCGCCGGTCAGATAGTAGATTTCCTTCTGGTCTTCCGGCATGCGCTCCACATACGTTTTCAGAGACGTCCACGCTTTGTCCGAGGTGGTGGTCTTGAAACGGGCCAGCTCCGCCAGTTTGGTCTGGTTGGCGGGGTCGGTGTAAATCCCGATTTTTAAAATCGCGCCGAACTCATCGTAGAACTTGTCGTAGTCGTCCTTTTCGAGCCCATTGAGAAGATCAAATAGTTTTTTGACCAGGTTTTTGCGGATGTTGAGCACCAAGCGGTCCT
>JASFTA010000478.1:0-3038 GCA_050114115.1 Desulfobacterales bacterium
GAAGAATTTACGCTGGATGAAGCCCGGGCAGTGCTGGCCGAGGAAACCGTAGCCGTGCTGGGATATGGGGTTCAGGGCCCCGGACAGGCCCTTAACATGCGCGACAACGGGGTGCAGGTGATCGTGGGGCAGCGTGAGGGCGGCGCCTCATGGGAGCGGGCCGTGGCCGACGGTTTCGTGCCCGGGGAAACCCTTTTGCCGATCGAAGAAGCCGCCCGGCGCGGTACGATTATCCAGTACCTGCTCTCGGATGCCGGCCAGGCCGCCATGTGGCCGAAAGTACGGTCCTGCCTCAATCCCGGCGACGCCATTTACTTCTCGCACGGCTTTTCGGTTGTTTTCAAAGAGCAGACCGGCGTCATCCCGCCGGAGGACGTGGATGTCATCCTGGTGGCCCCCAAAGGCTCGGGCACCACGGTGCGGCGCAATTTCCTGGACGGCAGCGGCATCAACTCCAGTTTCGCCATTTTCCAGGATTACACCGGCCGCGCCCGGCCGCGCACGCTGGCGACGGGTATCGCCATCGGGTCCGGCTACCTCTTCCCGACCACGTTCGAAAAGGAGGTCCACAGCGACCTGACCGGCGAGCGCGGCGTCCTGATGGGCTGTCTGGCCGGGGTCATGGAGGCCCAGTACAACCTGCTGCGCAAGCACGGTCACAGCCCCAGCGAGGCCTTCAACGAAACCGTGGAAGAACTCACCCAGAGCCTGATCCGGCTGGTGGCCGAAAACGGGATGGACTGGATGTTCGCCAACTGCAGCACCACGGCCCAGCGCGGTGCCCTGGACTGGGCCCCCCGCTTCCGCGACGCGGTGGTCCCGCTCTTTGATGAACTCTATGGCAAGGTCGTTTCCGGCCAGGAAACCCAGCGGGTCATGGAAGCCTGCAGCAGCCCGGATTACCGTGAAAAGCTCCAGGCCGAACTGAACACCCTCGGGTCATCCGAGATGTGGCGCGCCGGTGCCGCCGTAAGGGGGCTGCGCCCCGAAAATCGCCGCGACAATCCTTAACGGATCGCCGGCCGCAAACAGGAACAGCAACCGACATGGAAACCATGTACTTATACGACACCACCTTGAGGGATGGTACCCAGGGCGAGAACATCAGCTTTTCGGCCGATGAAAAGATGGCCATCGCCAAGCGACTCGACGAAATGGGGGTGCATTACGTGGAGGGCGGCTGGCCGGGCTCCAACCCCCGGGACATGCACTTCTTCGATCTGGCCAAACGGGTGGACTTCAAGACCACCCGCCTGGTGGCTTTCGGCGCCACCCGCCGCCCCGGAATCGCGGTGGAAGACGATGCCAACGTAAAGGCCCTGATCGACAGCGGCACGCCTGCTGTGGCAATTTTCGGCAAGACCTGGGATCTGCACGTCACCCAGATCATGAACAACACCCTGGAAGAAAACCTGGCCATGATTAGCGACACGGTGGCCTTTCTCAAATCCGAAGGGCGCGAGGTGGTCTACGACGCCGAGCACTTCTTCGACGGCTTCCGGGAAGACGCGGCCTATGCCACCGAGACCCTGCGGGCGGCGGTGGAAGCCGGCGCCGACTGGGTGGTCCTGTGCGACACCAACGGGGGTTCCCTGGTCTACGATGTGGAAGCCGCCACGGCCAGGATCAAATCCTTCCTGGAAGCGCGCGATATCCCCCGGCCACCGGGGCTTGGCATTCATACGCACAATGACAGCGCCATGGCCGTGGCCAATTCGGTCGTGGCCATCCAGGCCGGTGCCCGCATGGTGCACGGCACGATCAACGGCTACGGGGAGCGCTGCGGCAACGCGGACCTGACGGCCATCATCCCGATCCTGAAACTGAAAATGGGCTACGACTGTATTTCCAACGCGAATCTGGCCAAACTCAAGCATCTGTCGCGCTTCGTCAGCGAGACCGCCAATCAGGTGCCCAGCAGCAACCGGCCGTTTGTGGGCCGCAGCGCCTTCGCCCACAAGGGCGGCATCCATGTAAATGCCATCATGAAAAATCCGCGGGCCTATGAGCACACCGGGCCGGATATGGTGGGCAACCGACGACGGGTGCTGATCTCGGACCTGTCGGGCAAAAGCAACGTGGAGTACAAGGCGCGTGAGTTGGGCGTGGCCCTGGACGGTAACGGTCAAGACAGCCGCGCCATCGTGGCCCGCATCAAGGACCTGGAAGAACAGGGCTACCAGTTCGACGTAGCCGACGGTTCGTTCAAGATCCTGGTGGAAAAGTTCACCGAACAGTTCCAACCGCTTTTCGATCTGGAATCCTTCCGGGTGTCGATCGAAAAGAACAAAGACCAGCCTTGCTCGGCCCATGCCACCATCAAAATCGGCGTGGGCGCCAGCGAAGAAATAACGGCCGCCGAAGGCCAAGGCCCTGTCAGCGCCCTGGACAACGCCCTGCGCAAGGCGCTCGGCCGCTTTTTCCCGGACCTCGACAGCATGCGCCTGGTGGACTTCAAGGTGCGCGTCATCGACGGTCGCGAGGGTACCGAAGCCCGCGTTCGCGTGCTGATCGAATCGCGCGACCAGGACGAGGTCTGGAGCACCATCGGGGTGTCCGAAGATATCATCGAAGCCAGCTGGCAGGCCTTGGCGGACAGCTTCCAGTATAAACTGGCCAAGGAACAAAAAGCCACGACGCCGGCGGAAGACAAACAGGCCTCGGCCGGTTGACGGGGAAGAAAAGCAACCCAATTGCAGGAATCGTTCAATGCCACCACAGAAAGCGAAGAGGTTCAATGCCGCAGGGTATGACAGCCGTCACCCCCTGCGGCCCATGCTCCGCACGTACTAAATCCCTTCGCAACCATCGCCGAAGTGAATCTCCTTCCGCAGAGCGAGAGGCTACCGTAAACCCCCGGAGGAGGTGTTTCAATCGATTGAGGACTCAGGTTTTTCCCCTTTGTCCCGCGCTGAGCATCGACGCGGCGGGCGGCATCAGCGCGCGGACCTGTCTGACCCCGCCGGAAGGCGGGGGAGTTTCCGCGTGCGCCGGCCGCATAAACCGGGAGATGCAGCAAGCATCATGCTGTCAGGCAA
>JASFTA010000479.1:0-3032 GCA_050114115.1 Desulfobacterales bacterium
AATATCTGTGCGCCATCGACCGAACTTCTTGACTTTTATGCGCATCCGCAACCATATTACCGCTGATCTTCGGCAAGCCCCGTACTTGCCGGCATAACGCGAATACCCATCCGCCTTTTTTAGAAACATTCTACCTATCCGACAGTTAAAGGAGCCGCCATGCTGCCGCGTGCCTTTTATCCCTGCTGCCTCTGGCTGACAACCCTGCTCGTTCTGGCGGGCTGTCAGCAGCCCCAGGAATTCGTGGCGCCGCCCCCGCCGCCGGTCACGGTGGCACGCCCCCTCCAGCAAGCCGTGACGGTCTACAACGAATTCACGGGCACCACCGAGGCCATCGAATCGGTGGACATCCGCGCCCGGGTGGAGGGCTTTCTGGACAGCATCCATTTTCAGCCGGCCGCTGAAGTGGTCCAGGGCGAACTGCTCTTCGTGATCGAACAGGAACCCTACCAGGCGGCCCTGGACCGGGCTAAAGCCACCCTCCAGAGCCGCATCGCCGACCATCGGCTGGCCAAAGCTACGGCCCGGCGCAAGGAAGAAGCCCTCAAGGCCCGGGCCATCAGCAAGCTCGAAGTCCTGCAGGCCCAGGCCGAGGTTCTCACCGCCCAGGCAGCCATCGCCGAAGCCCAGGCCGACGTGCGCAACGCCGAGATCGAGTTCAGCTACACCGAGATCCGGGCGCCCATCAGCGGGCGCATCGGCCGCAACCTGGTGGACGTGGGCAACCTGGTGGGGGCCGGGGAGCAGACCCTGCTGACCACGATCGTCAACTATCAGCCCATGTACGCCTATTTCAACGTCAACGAACGGGACCTTTTGCGCTACGGTGAAAACCGACGCAAGGAAGGGGATAGCTGGGTGCCCGTCTTCGAAATGGGACTGGCCAACGAGAAGGGCTACCCCCACGAGGGCCGCCTGGACTACATCGACAATCGCGTGGACGAGACCACAGGCACCATTACGGTGCGGGGCGAATTCCCCAACCAAAGCGGCCGCATGGTGCCCGGGCTCTTCGCCCGCATCCGCATTCCGGAACCCGAACAGCGGGACGCCCTGCTGGTGCCCGAAACCGCGCTGGGCCGCGATCAGCGCGGCACCTATGTCCTGGTGGCCAATTCGGAAAATGTGGTCGAGTACCGTCTGCTGCAGGTCGGCCCCCAGGTGGACGGCGGTTTACGGATTGTCGCCGACGGCCTGCGGCCGGAGGACTGGGTGATCGTCAATGGGATTCAGAGGGCCCGGCCGGGCGCCAAGGTGGCCCCCGAACAGAAGGATCTCAAGGAACTGATGGCCGCTAAAGACCAAGCGGCCGCCGCCAAATCTAAAGGTGAGACCAAGACCGAATCCACAACAGAAACCGAACCTGAGGCCAAGCCCTAACTAACCCGCCATCTTCCTCAAGGAGGCGAGACGACCATGTTTTCACGCTTTTTCATCGAACGCCCGATCTTCGCCACCGTCGTTTCGATCGTGATCGTGATCGCGGGGATCGTGGCCCTCCTGGCCCTGCCCATCTCCCAGTACCCCGAGATCACGCCCCCGACGGTCGAGGTCACCACCTCCTATCCCGGGGCCAGCGCCCAGGTTTTGGCCGAAACCGTGGCCTCGCCCATCGAGCAGGAGGTCAACGGGGTGGAAGGCATGATCTACATGATGTCGCGCTCGGCCAGCGACGGCAACTACACCCTTACCGTTACCTTCGAGGTGGGCACCGACGTGGACATGGCCCAGATCCTGGTCCAGAACCGGGTGGCCATCGCCATGCCCAAACTGCCCGACGAGGTCAAACGCCAGGGCGTCAACACCAAGAAGAAATCCACGGCCTTCCTGCTCTTCATCGCCCTGACCTCCCCGGACGGGCGCTACGACAATTTGTATCTCAGCAACTATGCCACGCTGAACATCAAGGACGAGTTGAGCCGGATCTACGGCGTGGGCGACGTGGATGTCTTCGGCGGCCAGGACTACAGCATGCGCATCTGGCTCGACCCGGAGCAGCTCAAGGCCCGCGACCTGACCACGGGTGACGTTATCCAGGCCATCGAAGAGCAGAACGTCCAGGTGGCGGCCGGCCAGATCGGCCAGCCCCCGGCGCCCAAAGGCCAGAGTTTCCAGTACACCATCACCACCCTGGGGCGTTTGAGCGATGTGGAGGAGTTTGAAAACATCATCCTCAAGACCGCCGCAGGCGGGCGCATCACCCGGGTGCGCGACGTGGCCCGGGTCGAGCTGGGAAGCCAAAACTACAATCTTTTCGCCGAGCTGAACGGCAGCCAGATCGGGGTCATCACGACCTCCCAGCTCCCGGGGGCCAACGCCCTGGACGTGGCCGGCCAGATCAAGGCGGCCATGGAACGCATCAGCCAGGGCTTTCCCGAGGGTATGGACTACAGCATCTCCTACGACACGACCCTGTTCGTGGAAGCTTCGATCCGGGAAGTCTTCGTGACCCTCTTCCAGGTCATTTTGCTGGTCTTCCTGGTGCTCTTCGTCTTTCTGCAGGACTGGCGCGCCACCATGATTCCGGCCATCACCATCCCGGTGTCGCTGATCGGCACCTTCGCCGTCATGGCCGCCCTGGGGATTTCGATCAATATGCTGAGCCTGTTCGGCATCGTGCTGGCCATCGGCATCGTGGTGGACGACGCCATCGTGGTGGTGGAAAATGCCGTGCGCCTGATGGACACCGAAGGGCTAAGCCCCAAGGAGGCGGTCATCAAGACCATGGAGGAAGTCAGCGGCCCGGTCGTGGCCACCACCCTGGTGCTCCTGGCGGTGTTCGTGCCCACGGCCTTCATGGCCGGAATCACAGGACAGCTCTACCGCCAGTTCGCGCTGACCATCGCCACGGCCACCGTGTTCAGCTCGATCAACGCCCTAACCCTGAGCCCGTCCATCGGCGCGCTCATCCTGCGGCCGACGCCGGAAAAGAAAAACATCTTTTTCCGCAAGTTCGACGCCGTGTTCAACCGCGGCCAGAACGTCTACGAAAAGGTCGTCAGAGGGTTCGTGCGCCGCGGCGCCCTGGCCAT
>JASFTA010000480.1:0-3030 GCA_050114115.1 Desulfobacterales bacterium
TGCGTAAAGCCTATTTCAAAATAATGACCAGGATTTCCGGACGGCGTGCCAAGACCGGCCAACACGGTCTACACGCCGTATGGATGCGGGCCATAGGGCGAAGCTCGCGGTTCTGCTAAGCGCCGGTGAACAATGCCCCCAAATGTTTGCGTGGAAATGCTGAATTCGGCCGCCTCGGTGAAAACTGTCAGGGGCCTTCGATTTTCCTCAGCTTTTTGCGATAGGTTTTAGGCCAGCAGCCGTGAGTGCCAAAGGCGGGCGCAGGGCGACAGCTCCTGCGCCCGCCTTTGTGAGCACAGCGAGGAGTCGGCGCGATGCAGTTATTCTTCCAACACCTGATCAACGCGCTCCAGTGGGGCAGTTTTTACGCCCTGATCGCCCTGGGGTATTCGATGGTCTACGGCATCCTGATGCTGTTCAACTTTGCCCACGGCGATATTTTCATGGTCGGGGCCTATATCGGTTTCGGAGTGGCCACGGCCCTGGCGGCCCTGGCCGCGATGAGTGCGCTGGCACTGCCCAACTGGTTGATCCTGGTGCTCACCATCCTGATTGCCATGTACCTGACGTCTTTTGTGGGCATGCTGGTGGAGCGCATCGGCTATCGACCCCTGCGGGAGGCCCCACGCGCTTCGGCGGCCATTACGGGCCTCATGATCGGGATTATCCTGGAAACCGGCAACCTGGCCATTCTCGGTGCCCAGCGCATCCGTTTTCCTTCGCTGATCAAGACCTCGGTCTATGACATCGGCGGCGTAGTGGTCACCAACAAGAAGATCATGATCGTGGTGGTCTCGCTCGTGCTAATGCTGGCCCTTAACGAATTCATCAAACGCACCCGCTGGGGCATGGCCATGCGGGCCATGGCCTTCGATTATGTTGTCATCCCGCTCATGGGTGTTCCCCTGAACACGATTGCCAGCCTGACCTTTGCCTTGGGATCGGCCCTGGCGGCGGCCGCCGGTATTCTGTTCGCCGTGGCCTACCCGGTACTGGATCCCTACATCGGCATCACCTATGGATGGAAGGCCTTCGTGGCGGCGATTCTGGGGGGGCGCGGCTCGGTGAAAGGGGCCTGTTTGGCCGGATTTCTGCTGGGGTTTATCGAGATCTTCGTGGGCGCCTACCTGTCCTCCAGCCTGCGGGATCTGATCGCCTATTCGATTATTCTACTCATTCTGGTTTTCCGGCCCCATGGCTTTTTCGGCGAACCGCACAGTGCCAAGCTGCGGCTCTAAACCGACGCCCATGGATGGGCTCCGGTTGCATACGGATGCCGATCCAATGATCGAACGAGGTTTCCGATGGTAAATGACAAAGCCGCTTCAGCCGAGCGCGCGAACAACCGATTCGGATGGATACGGGCCTATGGGGCGGGCGTTCCACTGCTGGCCTGGTTGCTGGGCGCGCTGGTTTCGGTTCTTTTGGAGCAGGCCCTGGGCGATGTCCTCACGGACCTTGTGGGCCTGCCCAAAATACCGGTGCTTTTCGGATGTATGATCATGCTCAAAGAGCCGACGCTCATCCCCAGCGCCCTGATCTATGTGGCGCTGATCTACGGCACGCCGATTTTGCTCTTGGGCAAGCTGCTGGCCCGTCCCGGCAACTGGATGGCGGCCCGGATGATCTCTTGGCCGATTGCCATACCGGTCATCATCCATCTCGTGCTGCTCTACGCCATCATGCACATCTGGTCGGATCTGAGCCTCTATCGCATGCTCACCCTGCGGCTCACCCTGATTGCCATCATGCTGACGCTGAGTTTGAACTTGATCAACGGCTACATGGGGGAGTTTTCTTGCTCGCATCCCGGCTTCATGGCCCTGGGCGCCTATACAGCCTCAGCGGTGATGGTCCTTTTTTTCGTCAACGATCGTCTATTCGGTGAGGCCCTACTGCCCGAAATGCTGGGGCCCTTTATGTTTCCGCTGGCGCTGGTGCTGGGCGGCATTGTCGCCGCTCTGGGGGCGCTGTTGATCGCGATCCCATCCTTCAAAACCCGCGGTGATTACTTGGCCATTATTTCCCTGGCGTTCCTGTTTATCATCAAAAGCCTTTTCGAGAACCTGCAGTTTCTGGGCGGTGCGCGGGGCATCAAGGGTCAGCCGGACTATGCCGACCTGCCCACCGTGTTTTGCTGGACCGTGCTGTGTATCTGGATCATCAATAATTTCGTGCGCTCGACCCTGGGCAAGGCGCTGAACGCCGTCCGGGACGACGAGATGGCGGCCGAGGCCATGACGGTCAACACCCGGTTCACCAAGATGGTGGCCTTTTTGTTTGCCGCTTTCTGGGCCGGCATCGCCGGGGGGCTATTTGCGCACACGGTCCGGTTTATCAACCCGGGCACCTTCGACCTCAAGCGGCTGGCGGAGCTATTGGCCATGGTCTATTTTGGCGGCCTGAATTCCGTCTACGGTTCGATCGTGGGAGCCGTCAGCATCAATATGCTCGGTGAAATGCTGCGGCCCCTGGCACTCTACAAATGGATCGTCATTCCCCTGCTGCTGATCCTGGTCATGATCTACCGGCCCACGGGCCTGGTGGCTTTCAAAGAGTTCGATGTCCGCAAACTGATGCAACCCAAGCGCAAACCGAATCGCGAGGTATAGCATGTCGTTGTTGCGAGTGGAGAATATGACCCATTATTTCGGGGGACTGCGGGCGGTTCACGATTTCAACTTGGACATCGAGCCGGGTCAGATCCGTGCGTTGATCGGGCCGAACGGGGCCGGCAAGACCACCATTTTCAATCTGATTACCGGCATCTACGCGCCCAGCGAAGGCCGCATCGCGTTGGACGGCCGGAACATCGTCGGACTGCCGCCCCACAAGATCGCTTCGCTCGGCCTCGGGCGCACGTTCCAGAACCTTTGCCTCTGGCGGCACATGACGGTTCTGGAACATGTCATGATGGCGCGTTATTCCCGTTTGACCTATGGACTGACCGGGGCTTTTTTCGGCACCCCGCGCCGCAACCGCGAAGAAGCCGCCAGTGAAGCCAAAGCCCGCGATCTCCTCGCCTTGATG
>JASFTA010000481.1:0-3021 GCA_050114115.1 Desulfobacterales bacterium
CCCTTCAAGCGAATTGGCTTGAAGGGCTGCACCCAGCTTACTTGACCCTTGATCCTGGGCTGCCGTTGTCTCCATTGCGCCGCAAAGGCAGAACCCGATCCACAAGGCAGGTCTTCTGGCTTCCGGCTCCTCCTACCTCCCGACCCTTCCCGCAGACAGCCATCAGCGGTGGTCTTGTCGGGTTTCGTCCCCGGTTACAGCGGCGGGACCGCTCCCGAATTACACGGGATTCCCTATTAAGCTGGCACACCTTGTGTTCGTCCCCTTGTAGGGGACCCGCCATGCGTTGTCAAGGCGCCTGTCGTGGCCCCGGGGAGACATGCCCGCCCTGACTTGATCATTTCGCCTCTTTGTGCGAGAAAGCAATCTTCCTTGAAATGGCGGCGGACAGTCCTTTCGGCTGTCATCCGCCGTTTGCATTGACTCGCGGCAACCACCACCGAGGTCAGGTATGAAAGATCGAATTCGCAACCTTTTAGCCGCCGCTGCCCGCAAGGCCCATCAGGCCGGGGCCCTGCCGTCGGATGATTTTCCCGGCATCGAGATCGAGGAGCCCAAGATCGAGGCCCATGGCGATTATGCCACCAATTTTGCCATGGTCATGGCCAAGACCCAGAAGATGGCGCCTCGTCGGATTGCTGAAATTCTTACCGCGCATCTTGACGGTTCGGATGACCTGATTGCCGAAACGGCGATCGCCGGACCCGGCTTCATCAATTTTCACATCCAACCGGCAGCCTGGGCCCCCCTTTTGAAGGCCGTCCCGGCGGCCGGCGAGAACTACGGTGTCGCGAACATCGGTCAAGGCCGCAAAGTCCAGGTGGAGTTCGTCAGCTCCAACCCCACCGGCCCGCTGCATGTGGGCCACGGGCGCGGCGCGGCCGTGGGCGATGCGGTGGCCAACATTCTGGCCTTTTGCGGTTACGATGTGCAGCGCGAGTACTACATCAACGATTCCGGCCGTCAGATCCGCACCCTGGGGCTGTCCGTGCTGCTGCGCTACAAGGCCCTGCTGGGCCGTACGGTGGATTTCCCCGAGGACTGCTACCAGGGGGACTATATTCAGGCGCTGGCGCGCGAGTTGCAGGACCGCGACGGGGAGGCGCTTCTGGCCCAGGACGAGGAAACGGCCCTCATGACCTGCGCGCGGTTTGCCGCCGGGAAGATCATCGCCGGCATTCGCCAGGATCTCATGGATTTCGGGGTGGTCTTCGATCAGTGGTTCAGCGAGCAGCGTCTTTACGACAGCGGACGGGTGGCGGCCTGCATCCAGTCCTTCCGCGAGGCGGGGCAGGTGTATGAAAAGGACGGGGCTTTGTGGTTCAAGACCAGTGCCCGCGGCGATGAGAAGGACCGCGTGGTGGTGCGCAGCGACGGGCGGACCACTTACTTTGCTTCCGACATCGCCTACCATCAGGAGAAGTTCGAACGCGGTTTCGAGCGCGTCATCGATGTCTGGGGGGCCGATCATCACGGCTACATTCCCCGTATCAAGGCCTCCGTGGCCGCGGCGGGCATCGACCCCGATCGTTTCGAGGTCATCCTGGTGCAGCTGGTCAACCTGTTGCGCGGGGGGGCGCCCGTGGCCATGTCGACCCGGGCGGGTGAATTTGTGACCCTGCAGGATGTGGTCAATGAAGTCGGCCGTGACGCCGCCCGCTTTATTTTTCTGACCCGGCACTACGCCAACCCCCTGGATTTCGATCTCGAGGTGGCCAAGCAGAAATCCAACGACAATCCGGTCTACTATGTCCAGTACGTCCATGCGCGCATTGCCAGCATCCGACGCAAAGCAGCGGAAAACCAAGCGGGGGCGGTCGACCGTGTGGACGCCAGCCTGGCGCGTTTGGATACGCCCGACGACGTGGCCCTGATCAAACATCTGGTCCGCTACCCGGCGGTGGTGGCCGCCGCCGCCCGTCAGATGGAGCCCCACCGGATCACCTTCTATCTGATGAACCTTGCAGGGGCCTTTCATTCCTACTATAACAAGCAGCGGGTTTTGGTGGACGATCCTGTCACTTCGCACGGCCGGCTCTATCTGGTGACGGCGGTGCAGACGGTCATCCGCAACGGCTTGACACTGCTGGGGGTGTCCGCACCGGAACGGATGTGACCCCAACAGGTGAAACTGGAGCCCCAACCGTTCAGGAACCTCCCGAGGTCTCATGGGAAAGAGCAAAACGGGCGCACCCCAAAAGCGTCGACCCTATCTCCAGCTGACCCGCCGGGGGACCTACGGCAGTCTGCTGCTCATAGCGGCGGCCTGTGCCTGGATGTTTTTTGTGGGCGTTCTGGTGGGCCGCGGCACTGCGCCCATCCATTTTGATATGGAAGCTTTGAACCGCGAACTCAAAGCCCTGAAACAATCGAGCGAGGAACGCCGTCGCCGTCAGCTCGATAGCTATGCCGCCGCGATGGAAGATCAGTCGGCCCTCGATGTCTATGCGGAACTCAAACGCTCCGATGACAAGCTGACCATCGATCCGACCCTCAGCCGTCGTGTGCCGGCGCCCGTGGACCAGGAAGATGCCGCTGACCGATCGCCGGACGCCTCTCCGGTGATCAAGCGCCGGGAAGGGCTGCGGCCCAAGATTCCCGGACGGTTGGCCCTGAAAGTCCGGCCATCGGCCGGCTCGCGGGCGCCTTCACGGACCGCCGATGACCGCAGCAAGGCGTCCACGACCAAACGGGGCAAGTTTACGGTTCAGGTGGCGGCCCTCAAAGACGGCCAGATGGCGGCGCAAATGGTCGCGCGGCTGCGTCGCGAGGGGTTTGATGCTTTTCTTTCGACAACGACCATCGCCGCCAAGGGGACCTGGCACCGGGTGCGCATCGGCCACTACCCGGACGCGCAGGCGGCGGTCGGGGTTGTGCGCCGGTTGGAAGCGCAGGGGCTGCGTCCCTTGGTGGTCGCCGAAGACAATTGATGCGCGGCGCGGATGGTTGCGCTTCGAACCGACGACGGACGTTAACGCGATGCGCATCGGGTGTTGCCTTCTAACAAAGTCGTGATTCAGA
>JASFTA010000482.1:0-3018 GCA_050114115.1 Desulfobacterales bacterium
GCGTCCATCAGGCCGTAAGTATTTTCACGCCACAGAATCCAAGAAACCACGCCGCAGAAGAAAAGCATAAATCCTGCGTACCAGCGAAATTCGGTGTTGATCCGCAGGGCGCGCCAGTCGCCTCTGACCATCTGATAGAAAAGCACGAAAGTCATCCCGCCCAGAAACATGAAAAGAATGATGATCCAGTCGAAATAGGCGTTGTCGTAGTGCCCAATGCTGGCATTCCAGGGGGAGTACCCGGAAGTGGAAACGGTGCCGAAGGCGTGGCAGAGGGAATCGAAAAGGGGCATGCCCCCCAGACAGAGCAAAAGGATTTGGGCCAGGTTCAACGCCATGTAAATGATCCACAGGCGGACCATGGTATCCCGGTTGCGGGAATGGAATTTTTCTTTGGTGATCACTTGTCCCGGCGAGGATTCGGCCCGGAAGATGCGCAACCCGCCCATGCCGTGGGGCAGGAAAATAACCGTCAGGGTCAAGAACCCCATGCCGCCTAACAGATGTGTCTGGCTGCGCCAGAAAAGCAGGCCGTGGGGCACCACTTCGATGTCCGTCAGGATGGTGGCGCCACTGGTGGTGTAGCCGGACATCATTTCGAAAAAGGCATCGGTGAAAGACGGGATGGCGCCGTGGATCATGAAAGGCAGGGCGCTCAGGGCGGAAACGACCACCCAGCCGAAAACGGCGATGAAGATGCCGTCGCGGATGCCCAGGTCGTGGTGCTTACGGAAAAACCACCACAGCGGGGCTCCCAGCACGATGATCAACCCGGCCGACGTCAGTAGGGCTTGAAAATCGCCTTCGGGGTAAATGAGGGCACAAATCAGCGGCAGTGCCATGGAAAAGCCCGTGACCAGGAAAAGTGTGCCGATAACGTGAAGAATCGAAAACAGGTGCATAGGCTAGGCCGGTCGCGTGAAACGGTGATCGTCAGTTTGCTGCCGTAATTTATATCCCACGTACCCTGAAAAAGCAAAATGGTTGTGACCCGTTAAGAATTGCTGCCGTAGGCCGAAACGCCCCTCAACTATCTCCCTGCCCGAGCTGTTGTTGTCAATCGGTATTGGCCCGAACCGCAGGGCCGCCGGCCCTGCGAACATGCATCTATACAAAGACGTGTATATGTCTTAGTACCTGCGCGCAGGCCTTGCCATGACACCGCCCTATTTTTCTTATGATAGATGATAGACGTCGCTGACCTTTCACGGGGAAGCTCTTGCAGCCATCCCAGCGGTTAAGTCGCCGACAGGGGAAAGGATTAGAAACGGTTTCAAAACCCCAGATCGGGTTCGAGGGTAAGGCGTCGCCTGATGAAAAAGCGCAGCATATTCGATTATATGTGAGCATTTTGAAGAAGGCGGCAACGCTGCTATCGGACGTTAGATGGGGTTTTGAAACCGTTTTTAGGGGATAACGCCGATCGCGCCCTTGCCGGTCTGTTTGACATGAAACATGGCCTGATCGGCAAGGGCCAACAATCCTTCGCGGTTGTCGCTGTCATCGGGAAAGGTGGCAATGCCGAAACTGGCCCCCAGATGAACCTGGTGACCGGCGCGGGTGAGGTAGGTGGTCGCCTTCATCCGGTCGCGGATTTGTTCCAATTTGCGTGTGGCGCGTGCTTTGTCGAACCCGGGCAGCACGACGACAAACTCGTCGCCACCGTAGGCCACCCCGAAGCACGGTTGCTGGAGGCAGCTTTTGATCGTGGCGGCCACTTCTTTGAGGGCCTGGCTTCCATTGAGGTGACCGTAGGTGTCGACCACATGCTTGAAGTGGTCCATGTCCATGAAAACCAGTGAAAACGGCTTGCGGGTCCGTTTGCTCTCTGCGATGATCTGATCCAGTTTCTGATAGAGGTAGCGCGTGTTGTAAAGTCCGGTCAGGTTGTTGTGGATCGCCAGGTTCTTAAATTTTTGGCGGTCGTTTTTGAGTTTTTGTTCCAGTTTTTTGCGACGGGTATTGTCGACCAGGATCCCTTCGAGGATGATCTTGCCCTTGGCATTGCGGATGCAACGGATATTGGCCAGGATCCATACCGCCTGACCGTCCCTGCGTTTGAGCCGCAGCTCGTGGTTGATCAGGGCGCCTTTCTTCAGCACGGCCTGGAGCATCCGGTCACGGTCGCGGGGATGAAAATAGAACTGTTTGGCACCGCCTTCGAGGGAGAGCACCTCATCGACGGAAGCATACCCCAGGATGCGCGCAAAGGCCGGGTTGGCACGGATAAGCGTGCCTGACAGACGACTTTGAAACATGCCCTGGACCGCGTTTTCGTACATCATGCGGTAGCGCCGTTCGGCCCGTTTGAGGGCCTCCTGGGTGATTTTCAGTTCGGTCAGATCCGTCAGAAAATACATAAAACCGGTGGGCTGGTCGCTATCGTCTTTCATCGTGCTGCGGCTGAAGAGCATCGGGATCTGGCGGCCGTCACGGGCACGGAACAGGGCTTCGAAGCTGAAGTGATCGGGGCTGGCCGAGTAAAAGTCGACCGTTGTGCGATCGTAAAACTGGTCGACCGGGTGACCAATAAAATCCTCCCGGCGGTATCCGGAGATTCTTAAGAGCGCCGGGTTGACATCATCGATCATACGGTCGCTGTCCAGGAGCATGAAGCCTTCAAGGCGGCTGGCCAGGGCGCGGTGGTATTTTGCTTCGGTTCGAACCCGCTGGGAAATATCGTGAAGGCACCATAGGATCGCCGGATGCCGACCCCAGGTGAATAACTTGACTTTCGCCTCAACCCATTTGGACGCTCCGTCTTTATGGACGATTCTGAAAACGCACCACTCAAGCAGGTCTTCCCCTTGGGCGCGCCCCTCATCTTGTTGCCTTACCATCTCACGCTCGTTGGCATGAATGAAGGCGGTCAACGGTTGGGTAACCAGCTCTTTGCGTGAGTGCCCCAAAAGCACTTCGGCCCTGGGATTGGCGTATTGCAAGGCCCCATTCTGGACCACCAGAATGGCCTCATTGGCGTTTTCAACCAGGCTGCGGTAATCGATGGCATTCGCCGTT
>JASFTA010000483.1:0-3017 GCA_050114115.1 Desulfobacterales bacterium
TCCGCGCCGCCGCATCCAGGCCGCCAGGAGCACCCCGGTAACGGAAATCATCGGGATCACCAGCGATAGCTGGTACATGACGGTGTAGGACAGGGTTGTGGCCAGCCATCCACCGGTACCCGCCACTACGGCGCTGCCGCCGATGATCGCCACGCGTCCCAGGGTCTGCATGGTGACGTGCATCTGTTGCAGTTCTTGGGTCGGAATCGGGGTGCCGTTATCCCGGTGGGTGGGAACGGCCTCGACCGTCATGGCATCCGCGACCACGTCCTGGAGCACGTAGCCCACCGGCGCCAGCATGACCGACAGCACATACCAGGTGTTGACCGGTAAAATTGTGGCCATCAGTTCGGGATCGCCGGTCAGCCCCACCATGATCAGCAGGCTGGCGGCCATGAGCGTGGCCCCCAGATAGACGAAACCGGCTTTCCAGCGCCAGAAGAGATCCACGAGGTGGCCGACGGGCATCTTGAGCGCCCAGGGCAGGCCGGCCCAGAATCCCAGGCCGGCCAGGAAGGCGGCGCTCAGGCCGAGTTGCTCCTTGACGAAAAAAGACTCGATGATGCCGGTGAAACCGGAAACCCCGGCCGCGAAGTAGACCATCAGCGGCGGCACATAGCTCAGGCGCATCTCTTTCATCAGGCCCAGGATGTCGTTTCGGAACCAGTTCGCAAACCGCCGGAAGATACTGTACGCCTGCTTTGCGCCTGTCCGTGTCAACGTTCAGCGTTCCTTTTTGGGGCTCCGAGATGTCCCTGGTTGTTTGGCATTCATATACTGCGGATAACTGCAACGATGGCTCAAAGGACCGGGGCCGTCAAGGCCCCGGTCCCGGTCAGGTTGTGGCCATGGGCGCTGGATTCAATCCGTCTGCATTGAGGACCGTCCGTCCATTGGGTGTCGGGCCGGCCCCGGCCGGTGCAATCCGTTAATCTCACCCGACGCCCATGACCACGCGGAGGAACATTTTAGGGGCGGGGGTCAGCTCAGGACCACGACCCTCAGGCCGCCATTGGCCCGTTTGACCAACAGCTTGAGATCGCCGTCTTTCTTGTGCTTCATGACGCGTTGCTTGAAGTCCTTGGCCGAGTCCACCTCATGGCGATTGACTTCGACGATCAGGTCGCCTTCCCGCAAGCCGGCCTTGGCCGCCTTGCTGCCGGGTTTGACCGCCGTGACCACAGCCCCACGGTCGTCGTCGCTATTCAGTTGACGGGCCATTTCGGGCGTCAGATCCGAAACCCGGAGGCCGTATTCGGTCTCTTTTTCGGATTCCGTTTTACCGTTCTGGGCCAGACTCAGGGGGCGCCGGCCGACCTTGAGGGTCAAGTTTTTTTCCTTGCCGTTTCGCAGGACCGTCACGTCGACCCGCTCGCCCACGGACAGCCCGGCGGCCTTGGTGGTCAGTGCGCGGCTTCCGTTGATTTGACTTCCGTCGACTTTCAGGATGATGTCGTTGGGCCGGATGCCCGCCTTATCGGCCGGATCGCCCGGGACCACCTGGGTCACCAGCACGCCGCGGCCTTCCTCGACATCATAATAGGATGCCAGATCTTCCTTGAGATCCTGGATCGTGACGCCCAACCAGCCGCGGGTGACCTCTCCCTCCGCTTTGAGCTGGGCGACGATGTCGTTGGCCATGTCGATGGGAATGGCAAAGCCGATGCCCTGGCCGCTGGCGATGATGGCCGTGTTGATGCCGACGACCTCGCCCTGCATGTTGAGAAGCGGACCGCCGCTGTTGCCCGGATTGATGGAGGCATCGGTCTGGATATAGTCGTCATAGGGACCTGAGCCGATCATGCGGCCCTTGGCACTGACGATGCCGGCCGTCACGGTGTGCTCCAGGCCGAAGGGATTGCCGATGGCAACCACCCACTCACCGACCTCGAGATCGGCTGATTTGCCCAGGGGCACGGCCGGCAGGTTTTTATCGGAGGCCACCTTGATCAGCGCCAGGTCGGTCTGGGGATCGCGCCCCACGATGGTGGCTTCGTATTCGCGCTCATCCTGCAGCACGACTTTGATTTTATCGGCCTCCGCCACCACGTGGTTGTTGGTGACGATATAGCCTTGCGGGTCGATGATGAATCCGGTGCCCAACCCGGACTGCTTGTGCGGCCGGGGGGTCCGGTCACCGAAAGGGTTCGTGAAGAAATCACGAAATTGCCGGTTTTTGCCGCCGTGGCCGTCACGGAAGGGATGCATCACGGGCTGGGCGGCTTTTTCGACCTGGATGTTGACGACCGCCGGTCCGACTTTCTTGCTGAGGGCGCTGAAATCCCGGGGCACCATCTGAACCCCGGCTTCCTCATTGGCGGCGGTGGCCGCCGGTATTCCCGACCCGGCAACGAAGCCCAATAAGGTCAGGGCGATAGCCAGCTTTTTGAACTTGAAGCGTCGCAGCATTTTTTCAACCTCCTGATGTTTGGCGTTGATGCTAGTGGTTTGTGTAAGAAATGCAGTCTCGCGCTTACGGTAGAGACATTAAACCATAAAGTTCACCAGAGGATGACGAGGAGATCACCAAAAGATTATCTTGCGCTGCGACGACCGGGCTGGTGGGATGTGCATTTGCGGCCGCCGAAGAGAAAGGCGTGATGATTGAAAAGATATGGGTGGCGCCTTTTCGCAGCCGATGTCTCTGAAGTGCCGCGCCCGAATGGGTTTGAGGGTCGCGTTGGACAGGGCAGCCAATTGGCCGAGCGGACTTCGCAACGGTTTCAAAGAATTGGAAACTTATAGAAAAAGCAAAGGGAGAGAAAACGAGGTCGCAGAGGTCGTAACGCCGGATTGTCGGTTTGTAGCCAAGTTTGGCAAGATCCCGCCGATGCTTGGGGCCCGATTCAAATGGGTTTATTTATGAGGCCAAAGGGTGGGAGGCTTAGCCACATAGGGGGTATTGAAAACGCCTCGGCTCCGCCTGACTACATGGCCTCCAGACAGCGGCTTTCAACGATGTCCAGTTCTTCGACGGCCTGCTGGTAGAGGGGCTCCAGGTCGTTGATCTCCTGCTG
>JASFTA010000484.1:0-3015 GCA_050114115.1 Desulfobacterales bacterium
CCCCTACCAGATGGGCGAACGACTCCGTTCAAAGCTGCATGGTGTCTAAGGGATTGTCGTAAACGCAATCTATTCGGGGATTGAGAACAGCGAATTTTATTTCATCACTTACTATCTTGAGACCGATAGCGGGGAAACCGTCCAGCGGCCGGCGACCGATTTGGAGCGGGTGGGGAAGGATAAGCGCCGTCACTGACAGGCATCGTTGGCGATTGAGCGGAAGGCGTTATTTTCGACCCCGCCCCGAACTTCTTTAATCGAAAATCAATCGGCTAAAACCATTTGACAGACCAATTTATAATATATATGAATGTTTGATCAAATAAACATTTTATTCCGGGGAGTAGGGTATCATGGCCCATAACCTCAAGACCTGCTCGAACAGCGACGTTTGCGATGTAAGGGTGATTCATGCAGAGAAAATTAAACAGGCCCATGCGAATGTAATTCCCGACGATCGACTGCAGAGGCTGGCCACGATTTACCGGTTACTTGGTGACCCGACGCGTCTCAAAATTGTTATGGCCCTAAAGCAAGTGGAAATGTGTGTGTGCGATATTGCTGCGTTTCTGGAAATGACCGAGTCGGCCGTATCCCACCAGCTGCGACGTTTAAGGGATATGGCGATCGTGAAAAGGCGCCGTCAAGGCCAGATTTTGTATTATTCACTTAGTGATGACTTGGTGACGGCCTTTTTAGAGGTAGGGATTACGCAAGCCGGATAGCCTCAAGCATGCGATCGAGGCGTTGGGGCATCGGCATCCCACAGGATCGAATCTAAAAGGCATCATTCAACCAACGCTTGATCTATTTACAGGATCTTATGGACATCATCATCGATATATTGACTTCCTCCTGGGAATTGCTGGGGGAATCATCGGTTTATATTTTGTTCGGTTTGTTGGTCAGCGGCTTTCTAAAAGTTTTCCTCAATCCTGACATGGTTGCCCGTCATCTGGGGCAGGGACGTTTTTCATCCGTTTTCAAGGCCGCTCTTCTGGGTGTTCCGATTCCCTTGTGTTCCTGTGGCGTTCTGCCAGCGGCCCTGTCTTTAAAAAAGCAGGGCGCCAACAACGGTGCCACAACGGCCTTCATGATTTCCACGCCGGAATCCGGCGTTGATTCCATCGCCATCACCTATGCCCTGCTCGACCCGCTCATGACCGTTGCCCGGCCTTTGGTTGCCTTCTTTACAGCGACAGTGGCAGGCCTTGCCGAAAACCTGTTCGGGTACCGCACCACCATGCAGGCCATAAAGCCGGAATTGCATTGCACGGTGGACGGCTGCTGCGACGGTATCGACTGCCCGCCGGAAGCACACCGTCAGCATCACCCGTTCGGCCACAAAGTCATGGCCGGTTTGCGATACGCCTTCGGCGAATTCTGGGGGGATCTGGCCGGTTGGTTTTTCCTGGGAATTGTACTGGCCGGTCTGATTACCGCCTTGATACCTGACGATATTTTCTCACGCTACCTGGGTTCAGGCTTCCCGGCCATGCTGATGATGCTGGCGGTGGGCATACCCCTTTACATTTGCGCCACCGCATCGACCCCCATTGCCGCCGCCTTGATCCTAAAAGGGGTCAGCCCTGGCGCCGCGCTGGTGTTCCTGCTGGCCGGGCCGGCAACCAACGTCGCCTCGTTAACGGTTCTCTTCGGTGTGCTGGGCAAGCGGGCCGCCGCAATTTACCTTGCCGCCATTGCGGCCTGCTCGATCGCCTTCGGCCTGGCGCTGGATCAGGTCTACGCTTTTTGGGGTCTTTCGGCCAAGGCCATGGCCGGCCAGGCTTCGGAGATCATTCCCCTTTGGCTCGAATGGCTGTCCGTTTCGATTCTCCTGGCCATCTCCATTAAACCGGTAGTCGCAGGTATCAAGTCAAACATAAAAGGTCTAATCCGCCGTAAATCAGAAACTCCGGCTTCGGTGGCCGAATGCGGCGATACCTGAGGGTGTTCCTAACGCCAGCAATCCGGTCCGGATTCACAAAGCTTTCAGGAAAAAACAGTCACGTTGGGAAGGATCTTGAAAACGATGGACGACATTAAACCATCGCGCCGTAATCGCTTTGTTGATTGATCGTTCGTTCGCCGTCGGAGGTCGTTTATGAAAGCTACCGCATCAATGCTGCGTGAAACAAAAATCAATGCATTGCAAAAGATTCACGCCGAGTTTAGAGACATTTTAAAACATGAGAAGTGTCGTTCATGTTCATGTTTTTATGCCGACGTGCTGAACCGTATCCTCGAAAAGCTTAAGACCTATCGAAAAGGTGAGGCCGATCACCGTTTAGCCATAATTGAAAATGATTTTAGGCGCTGGTCCCAAGAGGCTGACATCTTGAAGGTGCATGGATGACTGGGCTGCGATCCATGTCTGCCAGTTCCGGCATACAACACTTTCAACGAGATAATTGATGACCTGGCTGCGGAAGGTTCTGAATTCGCCCAACCTTTGCGGACCGAACGGATCAGGCCGGGTGCGTTTGTCCCTCAAAACTGGCCGGTGCAGCCGGGAGATTATGTTGTTTTAAATCCCCGAAAATCGGTTGCCCTAGCCTTGTTGGGGGGCGTGGATGTTGATCGTCGGATACTACCCACGCTTAGCTCTGAAATTGCCATCATCGGCAGCATCACCACCGAAAACCTGGGTGTCGAGCACCTGGTCAAGAACCTTGTCGCGAATCCCTTCCTCCGTCATCTGGTCCTTTGGGGTGAAGATGTGGAGGGCCATTTGCCTGGGGACGCTTTGGTCAATCTGCTCAGCAATGGTCTAAGTAAAACCAAAAGGATAATTGGTGCCCGAGGGGCACGGCCGGTCTTGAGAAACATTACGGACGAAGAGATTCGCCATTTTAGACGGCAGATTCAGTGGATCAATTTGATCGGCACGAAAGAAATGGGGGCGCTAACCAAACCGCTTGAGGTGTTGGGCAATCAGCCGGTCCAACCATACGAAGCCGGCCTGAAGGTCGACTTAGTCGAGATTCAGAAAGCCATGCCCGCCAGGCGTTTGAA
>JASFTA010000485.1:0-3012 GCA_050114115.1 Desulfobacterales bacterium
CAAAGCACTCTCCGGCGGGTTCTACCCCGTCTCTGCGGTGCTCTCCAACAAAGAAGTCATGAGCGTATTGCGCCCGGGCGAGCACGGCAGCACCTTTGGCGGAAATCCCCTGGCCTGTGCCGTGTCGCGCACGGCCCTGCGCGTGCTGGTGGAAGAGGGCCTGATTGAAAACGCCGCGGCAATGGGGGACTATTTCATGGCCGAGCTGCACAAACTCAGGGCGCCTCAGATCAAGGAAATCCGCGGCCGGGGCCTGATGATCGGTATCGAATTTCACCCCGAGGCCGGCGGGGCGCGTCCCTATTGCCTGAAACTCATGGCGGAAGGCCTGTTATGCAAAGAAACCCACGATCACATCGTGCGCCTGGCCCCGCCCCTGGTGATCCGGAAAGAAGACATCGACTGGGCGCTGGAACGGATTGCCAAGGTTCTGCAGACGGCCTAGAAGAAGAGGATTACGGTGTCGAGGGTTCAAGGGTTCGCGTGAAAGAAAAGTAACGAACATGAAAAAGGCCGGGAAGGAAGAGACGAAGCACAAAAAAACTTTCAACCGATTTCTTACAGCGATAGGATAGAACTCTTTCCAGCAGGGAGCGCTCCGGGTTTCCGGACGGTCCCCGCGAACGGACACGATTCAACCCGTGACAAAGCAAAGTGAGGCCCCCAGTGAAACGCGACTTTATTCATGTGGACGATTTTTCAAGCGATGAAATCCAGGCGGTTTTAAGCCTGGCCCAGGAGGTCAAAGCCAAGTTCCAGCGTGGGGAGAACTTCCGGCCTTTTGAAAATCAGACCCTGGCCATGATCTTTGCCAAACCGTCCGCCCGCACCCGGATATCGTTCGAAACAGGATTTTATCGGATGGGGGGCCACGCGATCTATCTCAATCCGCAGGATATCGAAATCGGCAAACGCGAAGCGGTCAAGGACGTCGCGCGGGTCATCAGCCGCTACAACGATTTGATCATGGCCCGCCTGTTTGCCCATGCCCATATTCAGGAACTGGCCGCCTACGCCACCGTACCGGTCATCAACGCCCTGACGGACTACAATCACCCCTGCCAGATCATGGCGGATATGCTCACCATTCAGGAAACCCGCGGTCATCTGGAGGACCTTAAAATCGCTTACGTCGGTGATGGCAACAATATCGTGCACTCCTGGCTGCGACTGGCCGCGCGGCTGCCGTTGCATTTCGTGTGCGCCTGCCCGCCGGACTACACGCCCGATACCGAAACCATCCAACGCGCCCGCGATGCCGGACGCTCCACGATCGAGATCCTTCACGAGCCCCTGGCAGCGGTCCGCGATGCCGACGTGGTCTACACCGATGTATGGGCCTCGATGGGTCAGAAACACGAACTGGAAGTCCGCAAAAAACATTTTCAGGGCTTCCAGGTCGACTCCCGCTTGATGGCCGCCGCCCGCTCTGAGGCCATCTTCATGCACTGTCTTCCGGCCCAGCGTGGTCTCGAGGTTACCGACGCCGTCATGGAATCGCCCGCTTCGGTCGTATTTGCCGAGGCCGAAAACCGGATGCACGCCCAGAATGCGATCATGCTGTTTTTATCAGGCCGGGCCTGAGTCCGACAAGGCCGCATCCTTCATTGCAAAGCAGGCATTATCGCCGCAGGAATTGAAGTAATTTAATGGTTTCGAGCAAAACAAGGAAAGACACATGATTGAAAACGTCCTCATTATGGGAGCCGCCGGGAGAGATTTCCACAATTTCAATATCTATTTCCGGGACAACGAACGCTACCGCGTCAAGGCGTTCACGGCCACGCAGATACCCGACATCGAAGATCGTCGCTACCCCGCGGCCCTGGCCGGCAACCTCTACCCGGAAGGCATTCCGATCCATCATGAAGACCAGCTGCCCGCGTTGATTCGGGATCACAAAATCGACCTGGTGGCCTTCGCCTACAGCGACGTGCCGCACACCGCGGTGATGCACAAGGCTTCGCTGGCCATGGCCGAGGGGGCCGACTTCACGTTGATCGGCGCCACCTACACCATGCTGCGCGCCAGCAAGCCGGTGGTGGCGGTGTGTGCGGTTCGCACGGGCTGCGGCAAATCCCAGACCACGCGTCAGGTGTGCCGGATCATGCGTCGGCAGGGAAAGCGCGTGGTGGCCGTGCGTCACCCCATGCCCTATGGCGACCTCACCCAGCAGGTGGTCCAGCGGTTTGCGACCTATGCCGATTTTGACCGCCACCGCTGCACGATCGAAGAGCGGGAGGAGTACGAACCGCTGGTCGCCCAGGGAATCGTGGTCTACGCCGGTATCGACTACAAGAAAATCCTGGAGGGCGCCGAACGCGAAGCCGATGTCATCGTCTGGGACGGCGGCAACAACGACACGCCGTTTTACTACCCCGACGTTCATATCGTGGTCTTTGATCCCCACCGCGCCGGTCACGAGTGTCTCTACTATCCCGGGGAAACCAACATGATCATGGCTGATATTGCGGTGATCAACAAAGTCGACAGTGCCGCGGCCGAAGATATCGACGTGGTGCGCGGCAACATCGCCCGGCACGCCCCCGCGGCTGATATCGTCCTGGCCGAATCGGCGATTTTGATCGAGGACCCCGAGGCGATTCGCGGGAAGAAGGTGCTCGTCGTGGAAGACGGCCCCACCCTGACCCACGGCGATATGGCCTTCGGCGCCGGCGCCATCGCCGCGCGCCGCTACGGGGCGGCCGCCCTGGTGGATGCCGCGGCATCGGCGGTGGGCAGCATCCGCGCGACCTACGCGCGTTATCCCAATGTGCGTCAAGTTCTACCGGCAATGGGCTACAGCAGCGAACAGATCAAGGATCTGGAGGAAACCATCAACCGCAGCACCTGCGACCTGGTTTTATGCGCCACGCCCATCGATCTACCCAAACTGATCAACATCCATCGGCCCACCCTGCGGGTGCGCTACGAATACCAGGATGCCCCCCGGGGCCCGCGTCTGGAAGAGACACTGTGCCGCCGCCTTGCGGCGTGCGAAAGCGCAAGATA
>JASFTA010000486.1:0-3010 GCA_050114115.1 Desulfobacterales bacterium
AACTGCGCCAGCCCGATGGTGGCGTCCATCAGGCTCAAGTCCGGCGGACGATAGCTGAGCAGTTCGCGGATGGAGGCCTGCAGCCGGCGGTGAAAACGCGCCTTTTTCCAGCTGCCGGGGTGCCCGCCATAATGTTCCGGCGGCAGGAGTCCCATCATATTCTTGCAGGTGCCGGTCATCTCGGCCAGGGAGTGGGCCTTGAGCACGGGCACCGATATCAGGTAGTGCGTAAAGACGATTTCCGGCAGAAACATTTCGGGGAGAATCTCGCAGCCCTCGTTCCGGACCTGGCGCAGAGGGGCGGTGTTCAGATCAACGAGACCCACGTCCCTGCGTTCAGCCAGCCGGTCGTAACCCAAAGCCCGAAAGACTTCCGGTGTCTCGCAGGCGGCATCGCCGCAACCTTCGGCAATCACGATTTCGGCTGGTGAACAGGTGCGGATATAGTCGATCAGGGCCTCGCAGCATGCCGACGGAGTGGTGACCGGGTGGGGATCGGTATTGATCAGGTTGGGTTTGATCACAATGCTGCTCTGGCGGCCCAGGACCGCGGCCGCCCCGATCCGGTCCAGTACTTCCGGAACGGATGTTTCATAAGACCGAAAGACGACACTGGCGATGGTCATGGCAGGCTCCCTTTCGTATTCGATGTTTTCATTACACAGTCTTGACGGTTTCGTCAAAAATTCAAGATCAAGGCTTGCGAGCCCCGAGGAATGAGGCGTACGGCTGTACGCCGCAATGACGAGGGGTGAAGCGTAACGCCGATATTGAATTTTTGACGAAACCGTCAACGGAAACGATGCATGTTGGGGCGCGGCAGTACCTCCGGATCTTCCGTCAGATGCTCCCGCAGCACCGCCCTTACACCCGCCAGATCACTCGCCCGGCACAGACGGCCGTAAAGAAAATGGCCGTAACGAAAATTAGCCGTAAAATAGGACGCATAGCGTTGGAAACGGCGTTTACCGGTGAGCGGACCGAAACAGGCCTCCAGGTATTCGGTCAACGATAGCGCGGTCGTGAGATAGATGTCCGCCGGCGGCTGATAACCTGAGGCCCATTCGGCGAAGATCCAGGGGCGGGCCAGGGCCAGACGCCCCAGGGCCACCCCGTCGCAGCCGGTCTGGTTGATCATCTTTTCACAATCACGGCGGTCGAAAACATCGCCGTTACCAATCACCGGGATGCGGACGGCGTTCTTGACCCGCGTGATGTATTCCCAGCGCGGCGGACGCGTACGGCGGTCCGGGGCCACGCGCGGGTGAAAAGTCAGGGTGTCGGCACCGGCATCCTCGAAACGGCGGGCTAAGTCAACCGCGATCTGGGGATCGTCATCCCAGCCCGTGCGGTACTTGACGAATACCGGTAGGGACACCGCGCGGCGGACGGCTTTGATAATGGCGGCGGCCTGTTCCGGCTTCTTGAGCAAGGCCGCACCGCAGCCCTTTTTACAGATCCTGGCCACGGCGCATCCGAAGTTCAGATCGACCCCGAAAAAACCCTCGTGGGCGACGCGCAGCGCCGCCCGTGCGATGGTCTCGGGGTGGTTGCCGAAAATTTGGCAGACCACCTCGGACAGATCCTCTTCCGGCCGCCAGGTGAAACCACCCTGGTCGTGCCCGTTGCCGCAGGGCACCGATGCGGCCCAGCACATCTCCGAAAACAGCAGCCCGTAGCCGCCGAAGGCCGACACGATTTGGCGATAAGCGGTATTGCCCAGTTTGGCCATGGGGGCCATGAACAGGCGGCCGCGGACCACGCGGTCACGGATGGTCAGCGGCGTTGTCAGAAATCGTTGGAGCGGCTGGTGTGTGGCCATGGTCGGGTTGGCGGCATCAAGTGTGAAATCGCATGGCAACCTGAATGGCGTTATCGTTCGGCCACCACGTGACGCCATCGGATTGGTTTTTAGAGCCACCCTGACAGGCACCATTCATGTTTCAGCGGGGCTCATTGTTGGTAAATTTTATCGAAAAGGCTGTTGGCGATGTCTTCGTCAATTCGTTTGAGAATCTTATACTGGGACAGGGCGTCGTCGCGCTTGCCGTTTTCCAGGTAGATCAGGCCCATACTGTAATGCGCCGGCGCAAAGTCCGGATCGATCCGCAGGGCTTCCTTGTAAGCGCCGGCTTCGCGCTCGCGATCGCCAAGATTTCCGTAGACCAGCCCCAGACCATAATGCGAAGGCGCGAAATTCGGCTTGATTTTAAGAGCGGCCTGCTGGGCGGCGATCGCTTGGGGGTAGAGGCCCAGTTCATTGCAAACGATGCCCATGCGAAAGTGCGCCGGCAGAAAATCCGGCGCCAGATTGATGAGTTCGGCATAGACGCGTTTTTCGTCTTCATAGCGCCCCAACTGTCCGTAGGCCAGTCCCATGTGGTAGCGCGCCAGGACGTGGTCCGTCTTGAGACCGATGGCTTTCTGAAAGGCGGCGACCGCCTCGTCGTAGCGCTGCAGGGTCAGGTAGTATCGTCCCAGAACGAAATGGGCATTGGCATTGTCCGGGTCCTGGGCGATGACCTGCTGATAGGCGGCAATCGCATCACCCGGCTGATCCAGCCCCACATAGCAGTTGCCGAGACCGAACCAGGCTTCGGCATCTTCAGGGCTGTTTTCGACCGCCTCCCGAAAGTAGTTCAGGGCCTCTTTGTATTCTCCGCGGATGGCAAGGGCGGAACCTTCACGGCAGAGATTCTGGACCGCCTGGGGTTTATCTTTAACCTGGTGATAAGTCCATTCCGCCACCGACGTCTGCGGGGGCTGGTCCTCCAGTTTCAATAAATTGTCGCTGGCGACCGCAAAATTGAGATTCTGACCCGCCTGGGCCTGAAAGGTGACCACCCCGATGACCCGCCCGTCGGCGTTGACCACGGGACTTCCGCTGGATCCCTTGGATATCGGGGCGGATACCTGGAAGACGGTGCCCACGCCGGGTGCGTCCCGAATAGCGGAAACAATGCCTTCACTGACCGTATGTTCAAGTCCTAGTGGGCTCCCCACCACCACG